>CAIUFU010000032.1 GCA_903898475.1 uncultured Alphaproteobacteria bacterium
ATTAATGACAATGTTGAAATCATTAAACTGCTGCTAAAACACAGACCTGAAATTCTTAGAAACCCAACAAATCCAAGTTATGAAGCGCATCTAATGTGCGAAGCAAGTCTTCGTGGCAGCGTCAAAACACTAAAATTTCTTGGCGCATTAAAGCCCGAACTTCTGACCGTAAAAATTGAAGAAGGTTATACGCCAGCGCATTTAGCCGCTTATTACGGACAAGATGTTGCAATCAGAGCTTTGAGAGAAGCCGGAGTGACATTTGCAGATTTTTACTCAAACAATAGCAAAGGTTTCTCGCCGCTATATTACGCAGTTTTGCAAAATAAAAAAAAGGCTGTGGAGGCTCTTGCAGAAATGGGCCCAAATCCTGCGGCAACTCAAGGATTGTTGAAAATTGCTTTCGACAATAATTTTGCAACTCTCGTCGCGCCCCTAGCCAGACTTGGCGCCAATCTTGATGAAACCATTCCACTCGGCAGCAGCTTTTTGCACGAAGCAATTAACAAAGGTCAGATTGATTTTGTGGCAGCTTTAATTCGAGCAGGTGCTGATTTTAGAACAGCCAATGCCGCCGGAATCACTCCGATTAAATTAGCTTTGTCGCAAAAACGCGCTGATGTTGTGAAAGAACTAGCTAGCGCTGGTTTAGATTTTTACGAAACCGACTCGGAAAATAACAACTTTCTGCACCAATTAGCGCTTGATAAATCTGGCTTTCAAAATCTCAGAACTTTGTCTCAAGCCGGAATTGATTTAGGCGCTCTAAACACCAAAAATAACCAACAGCAAACTCCAATAACTATTGCCGCAACTAAAGGTCACAAACAATTTTTAAAAAGCCTTAGAGACAGCGGAGTTGATTTAGATGCTGAAGATGAATTTGGCCTTTCAGCAATTGCCCAAATTGCTAAAAAAATCTCCAATGTGGCGCCAATGTTTTTGCAAACTATTCAGCTTTCAATTCAATGCTTAAAGTCTGCCGGTGCAGATATTAATTATCTTAACCAAGATGGTCAAAACGTGCTCCATCTAGCTGCTCTTGATGGCAATTTGAAAGCAGTGCAAATTTTAACAGCGCTAGAAGCTGACATTAATCAGCCTGACAATAATGGTAATTTACCGGCTTATTTAGCGGCGCTAAATGGTCGAGTAGAGATTTGCCAAGAGTTACTTGGTGCAAGCAATCGCGAAAAAGTCTGGCAAAAAATTATTGGAGAAAAAAACGCCGACGCAGCTCAAACTTTAATGTCGGCAATGTCGCAAAGTGATTTTGAAGAAATCTGTTCTAAGCAAGACTGGCAATGGCTGCAAAGCGTAAGCTTAGTTGAAGGTTTGCAAAAAAAGCGCAAAGAAGAAGTTGTGACTTCTGAAGAAGAAATGCCACCACCTCAAACAAAAAAACCACGTATCTCTTCACTAGATCGTTCTGTGCCAACACTGCCGCCAGCATCTAATCCAGCTAAAGCGCAAGTGACTACAAAACGAGCCGCAAATGATATAACTCCAGCCAACGATATTTAAAGTTGACTTGACGTACTCATCAATTTTCATGGGGCATCCTTTCAAATCACAGCTCAACTTGACATGCATTCAACCAACGATTTTTTGCGCGCTGCCGCTCATGGCGATATTGGCCTTTTAGAGCAATATTTAAGAGATGGTTTTGACATTGATGCCATCAATAACATTGGCGAAACAGCGCTAATTGAAACTGTTAAAAATAATCAAATCGCTGCCTGCGAGTTTCTTTTGCAGCAAAATGCGAATCCAGAAATTCATGATTGCAGCTTTGGCGCAATTCACTTTGCCGCCTATCTTGGCCGTGAAGAAATTACTGATCTGCTAATTGCAAATGATGCTGAGATTAACAACTTAACTGAGAATCACGATTCAGCTCTAATGCTGGCTTTACAAGAAGGTTACGAAGACATTGCTAAAGCAATTTTACAAAAAAATCCTGACGTCACAATCCAAAATAAAAAAGGCATTACTGCGCTACATTGGGCTGCGAGCCAAGGTTTTGGAGCAATCGTGCAAGATTTAATTGTCCGAGGTGCTGATACAAAAGCTGTGGGATTTAACAGCGAAAATAATGAGGTGACGCCACTTGATTTGGTGGAAGATGAAGATGTGAGAGCGATGTTAGAATCTCAAAAATCAAAATTTGGCGCTAGAAGTGCGGAGCAATTGGCTTCAAAAAAACAGAGAACATCTGAACTCTAAAAAAAGTCATAGCTCACTTAAGCAAAGGATGAAGTCCGTCGTCGAAGGCCCAAACCCCGAGTTCGGGCCCTTCGACGACGCTACTAAGGGACCTATAAAGTTTAGCAAGCCTTACTAGCAATATCCCTACGACAAAATCCCTCTTTCCAATCGATCAAATCAATTGCCTCGTAAGCCTTACTGCGAGCGGTTTCAAACGAATCGGCACTTGCCACCACATTTAAAACCCGACCACCATTTGCAACAATTTTGTCATCTTTTTTGGCAGTTCCGGCGTGCAAAATTTTCACGCCTGCAACTTTTTTCGCCGCTTCCAAATTCTTAATCTCACTGCCTTTCTGATAGCCTTCCGGATAGCCATTAGCGCACATCACCACACAAACTAATTTTTGCGTTTCGTCAAATTCTACCACAACTTTATCCAAATTTCCGTCAATTGCGGCTTCAATCAAATCGATAAAATCAGATTTAATTCTCGGCAAAATCACCTGAGTTTCTGGGTCGCCAAAACGGGCATTAAATTCCAAAAGTTTTGGTCCATTTTTGCCCACCATCAATCCGGCAAATAAAATTCCAACAAATGGGCAGCCTTCTTTTTCTAAGCCGCGCAGAGTTGGTTTGATGGTGCTTTCGATAATTTCAGCTTCCATTTTTTTGCTAACTAAAGGCGAGGGCGCAAAGGTTCCCATGCCGCCGGTGTTGGGGCCGGTTTCGTTTTCGCCGACTTTTTTGTGATCGTGAGCAAAGCCAAGTGGCAAAAAGTTTTTACCGTCGCAAAGCACGAAATAGCTGGCTTCATAGCCATCAAGAAATTCTTCG
>CAIUFU010000033.1 GCA_903898475.1 uncultured Alphaproteobacteria bacterium
CAGCCTTCGGGGTCGACGCTGGTGGCGGTGCGCAGGTAGACGTCCATGTTCTGGCTGCCGTCCGGCCCCATGTCGTCCCACCAGCTCAGGAAGTTGGGTTGCCACTGTTCCAGTGCCCGCTTGAGCGTGCGGTCCCTCCTCAAGTGGTTGCAAAAAATTTCGAAAGCCCTTTTTTAATTGGCTCTTCAAGCCTTCATTTTGTTGGCTTCAAGGTTTATGATATTGCGCTTTGGTCTGAGGATAAAAATTTTTCTTACGAAAAAAAATTCGCTATTTTTATTCGTTATAACATGAATTTCTCTAAAGAAGATTTGGCTAAAAGATCAATTGAGGAAATTGAAAGACTGCATGTTTTAGGTGATGCAGAGCGCAAAAATTATTTGGTGCAACTGACACAAATTTTTAGCTCGGTTAAAAAAGGCGATGAGAAGGTGGCGATGTTTTTACCAGGCAGTGGTGTTAAAATGTTTTATAATGGAAAGCCCCGCGGCAAAATCACCGACCCAAAGCTGGCAAGGCTTTTCATTGATATTTGGTTAGATGAAAAAGGTTCTTACCCAAAAGTAACGCGCGATATTTTGGGGAAATAAATTAGGAATTTATTAGCGCTTCATCAATTGTAAAAAACTTAAAATCAAAACCGCTATTTAGCAGAACCTGCGGATAAACTCTCTGCCCAGAAAGCAAAAGTTCTTGCGACATTTCACCATAAAGTAGCTTCATGGAAATTGCCGGAATGGTGAATAAACAAGGACGATGCAAGCTTTTGGCGAAAGCGCGCGAAAATTCTTCGTTGGTGACATTGTTTGGAGAAGTTAAATTTACTGCACCAGAAATATCATCTTTATTGATTAGATGAATTATCGCTGCCACCGCATCATCAAGATGAATCCAGCTTAAATATTGTTTTCCGCCAGAAATTTTCCCTCCCAAACCAAGCTTAAAAGGCAGAGCCATTTTTTTGACAATGCCGCCATTTCTGCCAATGACGACTCCTGTTCTAAGTAATATGGTGCGAACTTTTTCTTGTGCTTCTTTTGCCGCTTTTTCCCAATCAAAACATAAATTTTGCGAGAAAAGTTTTTGCGTTGTTGGATGCGAGGTTTCATGAAAAATTGTGCTATCTGCAGTGCCGTAATATCCTATTGCCGAGCCACTAATGAAAAGACTTGGGGTATTTTCGGCGCTCATTATTTTTCCAACCAGCCTTTGCGTTAAACCAATGCGGCTTTGATATATCTCAGATTTTTTCTTTTTGCTCCAATTCTGAGAAATAGGCTCTCCACAAAGATTTATGATGATGTCATAATCAAATTTCTTATCATCCAGATCTCCAATGTAAGAAATTTTAGGCTGCTTTGTGACAGCCGCTTTTCTGCTTAAAACTGTGATTTCTTGTTTTAATTTAAGAAGCTCTTCGCAGAGCTTTGTGCCAATAAAGCCGGTTCCTCCGGTGATTAAAAACTTATATTTTTTTTGTGAAAGATCCGGCATTTTAAAAAGAATTATTTGGTTGCAGCTTTTTAATAAATTGCTGACTTCATTTTCCCCAAGATCAGATATCTCAAATAAAAATAAATGGGTTAAATTCCGACTCTTAGTGTCAGATATCGAGATTTGACCCCTTTATTTTGTTGCAATGCAAGTCGGACTTTTTTCAGCAACAAAACATGCATATCCTATTCATTGAAAGAGAACAATTAGTAACTCATGAAAAACCGTAAAAACATTGCAATTATCGGCGGCGGGCCAAGCGGGTTAATGGCGGCCGAAATTATTGCGGCGTCAGGGCATCGCGTAACAATCTATGATGCGATGCCAACAATGGGGCGCAAATTTTTGCTGGCCGGAAGGGGGGGCTTAAACCTAAGTCATAGCGAGCCTTTAGAACAATTTACCACGCGCTACTTTGAAGCCTCTAATTGGCTGGCGCCATATATCAAGGCCTACGATCCCCAAAAATTACGCAAATGGTGCGAAGAGTTAGGGGAAGAAACTTTTATTGGCACTAGCGGCAGAATTTTTCCGCGCAGCATGAAAGCATCTCCACTGCTGAGAGCGTGGCTTAAAAGACTAGATAATCTTGGTGTGGAGTATCGCTTGCGTCACTTGTGGCAAGGGTTTGACGGGGAGAATCTAATATTTAGCGATGCGGCTAAAAACATCATAAAAGTAAAAGCAGATGCAACCTTACTTGCGCTTGGCGGAGCCTCGTGGCCACATTTGGGATCAACTGGCTCTTGGGTTGAGATACTCTCAAAATATGGTGTAAACATTTCTCAGCTTCGCCCTTCTAATTGTGGTTTTGTGACTAAATGGTCAGATCATTTGATCACAAAATTTGCCGGCACGCCCCTAAAAGCCATCGCCGTTAAACATAAAAATTTTTCTCACAAAGGCGAAATAATTATCACCAAACAAGGAATTGAAGGAGGCCCAGTTTATGCTTTGTCTTCTAGCTTGCGTGAATCAATTAAAAGCGAAGGCAAAGCGGTTTTATATTTAGATTTGCGGCCCGAAATGTCGCCTGCAGCATTAGCCCAAAAATTACAAATCCGCGGCAAAGAATCACTGAGCAATTATTTACGCAAAGCCGGATTTCCGGCGGTTGCCAGCGCCCTGCTCCATGAATTAATTCTCCCCTCTCAACTAGCTAAAACAACTTCAGATGCGCTGGCAAACTACCTAAAAAATCTACCAATTACATTAACTTCAACCACCGACATCACCCGCGCCATTTCAACCGCTGGAGGAATTAGCCGCGAATCTTTAGATGAAAATTTCATGTTAAAAACCAAACCCGGAATTTTCGCAGCCGGTGAAATGCTAGACTGGGAAGCCCCAACCGGCGGCTATCTCTTACAAGGCTGTTTCAGCACAGCTGTAGCTGCGGCGAAAGGAATATTGGATTTTGTTAAATAATTTTTTTTAGAAAAAATAAAAAGTTCCAGCTCACTTATCAGAGGGGAACCTAGGACGAAAGAAATTAACTATACTGTCACCTGAATTGTCCTACCCCCGTTTATACCCCCGAGAATTTTTCTAAAGATTAGCGAGAGTACCATTTTTCAGAACTTCTCTGTATTGCATTTTCTAGGTCAGAAGCATTTGCAGGCGCACATTTCTCAACCCAACTTTTTGCAACCTCCTCTTTTCTGCTTTTATACTCAGTAAAATCACCGGGAAGAACTTTAGATGGTCCGCCATATTTATGAACTCTCAGCGACGGTTCTTGCAAAATTTCATCAAGGTTTTGAGAGAGTTTTCTGCCGCACGGAATGCCGCCAGAATGTGCCTCTGTTTTTTTTGCACTTCCCATTGTCTTCATCGTGTAAGATAAGGCTCCACCGTTTTCAACAAGTTCTCCGGCTTTTTTCCCTGGCACAAATTTTCCAACAAGAGCTCTTTCAAAATTCCAATTGGCTGGGTCCTCAATTATTAAGTCGAGCATCATGTTAGTTTCTACAACTGAAGATGGAGATCGAAAAGCTTCTGTTCCAAACAACAACTCAACCGCATCAACAACAATTTGCTTCTTCTCTGGCGAGAGAAATTCAGATAATTTTTGATCATTAACTTTAAGTTTGTCGAAAGTCTCTTGCGCGCCTCTTTTGAAGACTCCTCTAATAATAACAGCTAATGAAGCATCTTCTAGATCAATCGTATTAAGCTTCCCTAAAACACTTTTGTAATTGCCGAGGTTAAACACTTCTTCTTCAATAGTTCCTCTGTGAGCAAATCGATCCTTGGCTTTATCCTCCCTCTTATCTCTTGAAACACTTTGTTTTTTTTGGCTCACCAGATCTTCTTCAGCATTGAATACCAAACTTTGAGAAACCTCAAAACCCTCACCTTCCACCTCTCTAGAGTTTCTAACGAGAGAACGATATCGCAATAATTCTTCAGCGTAGAAATCACTTACCGACTCAATGTCAGGATTGACCCTAGATCTACGCAAAGTAGGTCTTCTAACCGCTGGAAGCTGTGCAGCAAAATTTTGAGATAGTGATTTTAATTGATCATCACTCACATTCGTTGCGGCACCCAAAGAGTGAGCAAAATTTGAAACTTCATACTTCAAAGAAGAGTCGACAACTTCTCTATTTGTCTGTCTTAGAAATTGTCTTAAAAAACGAAATTTGTTTTCCTCATCAAAAAGAATCGCATCTTCCAATCCCCTGTCCTCTCTAAACATTTCCACAAAAGAACTAGCTGTTTGTGGCGGGAATAACTCTCTAAGAGAAGATACAGTTTCTTGATCTCGTTTCCATTTGGTAGCTTGCTCAGAAGTAATAATCCCGCCGTCTTTCATAGCCGCTACAAGCATGATGTTATATATCGAAGCAGCTCCTATCTCCAGAGAAACAGCTCCGAAAGACTCATATTTTTTTTGTCTGTATTTAGAAAGATGCTGATAAATAGCCCTTCTGCCTTCCATCTCCATGATGTAAGATGGATTGTCTGATAAAAACTCTTTTGCTTCAAAAAGCCTGTCCCTGATTTCCTCTTTTTCCGCCTCTAGCGCAATTAATTTTTCTTGCTCTTCTGGGCTCAGCCCCTCTTCCCAAAATCTTCTTTTTAAAGAGTTGATCTCGTAAGAATGCATGATTTTAAAATCACGCAAATCATCTCTGATCTCATCAACTCTCTTCTTCGGAGCCTTCTTGTAATCCAAACTTTCATCTTCATCCGATGAGTCATCATAATCACGCAGCAATACTGCTTTTTCGTGAGCTAGTTTTGACTTTCTGATTTCCTCTATTTCTTCAGAGCTCAAAGGCTCTAGCATTAGAGGTTCAACATACCTTCTGCGCATTTTGTTTATATTTATTTTAGGTTATCTTCTTCTCTCGGTCATCAATTGTCGAACCTCCGACTAAGTGATTAACAGTCTGATTTTTACAAAAAGTCACAACTTACTAAAAGTGATGGTAGCAATGAAATCAAGGTTCTGCAGCTTTTTTCTTGTTGGCGCTGATTACGATTTATTGCCAAAATTTGTGGCTAAGCGTCCCAAAGAAATAATCAAAGCTTCAACTATTTTTCCAGCAAGCTTAGGTAAGAATCAAACCTGAATAATTTATTTCTCTTCTGCTTGGTTTCAAGTTTTAGAATCTCAAGCTTGACCAATTTCTGAATTATCGAATTGGCGGTGTTGTAGCTAACATCAAGCGAGTTTTGTAGCTCTGCAACACTAATAACTGGAAATTGAAACAAGATCACCAAAGCCTGATTTGCCTGACTTTCTGGCAAACTAAAATTTTTCGAAGTGGTGATTTTTTTACTCAATTGCTTTTCCAACTTCTCAATCTCTCTGGCTTTTTTACAAGCATCCGCAGCGCTTTCCTTGATGGCTTTCAGATAAAAAGAAATCCAACCCTCAAAATCGCCTTTAGTTCTAACCGCATCAAGTTTTTGGTAATATTTAGCGTGATGTTTTTTGAAGTAAGTTGATGGGTAAAGAATTGGTGCGTGGATTACTTTTTCTTGAATCAGCATTAACACAATCAACAGCCGACCAATTCTGCCATTGCCATCTAAAAAAGGATGAATGGTTTCAAATTGAACATGCATCAAACCAGCTTTTACAAGTGCGGGCAAAGAATCATCACCATTAATAAATTTTTCTAAATCAGCAATTAACTCTTCAACTTTATTTGCTGGTGGCGGAGTTAATTTTCCAACTTTCACAGGTTGCTTTCGGTAATTTCCAGGATTGGCTTTTTGTCCTTCACCGCCACTCATCAAAACTTTATGAGCCTCTAAAATCACTCGCGAGACAATCGGAAAGTTTTGTTTTTGTACCAGCTCCAAAGCTGCATCCAGAGCTTTACCATAATTCAAAACCAGCTGGGTTTGTTTGTTGTTTTTTGCATTGTTTGAAGCCGCTGAAATCTCATTGGTAAAAACATCGACCATCGTGGTATGAATTCCCTCAATTGCCGAGGAAAGAAGGGCTTCTTTTAAACAATAGGCTTTGATGAATCTTTCAATATTTGGCAACCTGTCGGCCATCTCATTTAGCTGCCCCAAAGCCTGCATCGCTTGTCCATAAAGCTCAATCAAATCAGAACTAAAGTCAAAAGAAGGATTTTTTGGCGGAAGCGCCAAGGGAATGAAAAATTCTAACTCACCAAGTTTTTGGTAAGTGCCGGTTTGGCGTTGATTTTTCTGGAGTTGTGAGGTCATTTGCGACTAGGATAAATTGAAATAAGCAAATAATTTATTATCAGTATTTCAATTTAGAAGGCTTTTATGAAACAAAAGCAAGATTGAGAGGTGATATTTCAAAAATCATCTTCAGATTTTTCTCGATTTTTGATTTGATGCTTCAATTGCAA
>CAIUFU010000034.1 GCA_903898475.1 uncultured Alphaproteobacteria bacterium
AACCGTGAAGTTCAACTTTGAGCGGATCTTGCTTAAATTCTTTGGTTTCTTTGTCACTAATTCCACTGCGACAAGAATCTTTTTCCTGCTTGTGACAGAAAATGCAGTAATGAGTTTCAGCCAACACCCGATTGAGCTCAAAGCCTTTGTCAGTTAAATCAAAACCAGTGCGTTTTGATTTATCTTGGCACGGCGAAACTAAATTTTGGTGATCAATTTTCTTTGGCAAAATAAAAAGCGCGCCATTTTTGTGAAGGCTTTTGCCCCTGCTAGAGTAAAGCGCCCAAGTTGTGTAATTGGTTAAAATTTCTAAATTTTCGGCTGTGGTAATTTTTTCGGCGAGTTGTTTTTCTAAATCATCAACATCATCAAAGGTGATTTCTAAATCTTTGAGAATCCTTATTCCGTCAACTCCCGCAACCGCGTCACTAAATTTTTTCGAAACATCCCGCTGCACAAATTCACGACGAATTTGATAAATTTTTTGCAACTCGTCGTGACGTTTTTTTAAGTCGGAATTTTCTTTTTTAATGTCGAAAAGCTCAGCAATGAAATCTTCTAAAACCCGCGCTACATCTATTAAAATCTGTGATTTTTGCGCTGCAGTTTTTGCCTCAGAAGTTTTTAAATCAAAAAACTTCGCCGCAATTTCAGAATTTTTTTCTCTTAAATATTTCTCAAATTCTTGCTGCAATTTCACCAAACCATCGCGCGCGTAAAGATCGTCGAAAGTCAGGCCAAATGGGAGTTTAAGAGGATTTTGTGAGGACATTTTTTACGATTGACTCTTCGTCAAATTCAAATTTTTTATCACCAATTATCTGATATTTTTCATGACCTTTGCCGGCCAAAATCAGGATGTCGTAAGCTTCCAGCATTGTAACTGCTTTTTCAATAGCCTCTTTGCGATCAGCAATTTCAACGGTTTTGGTCATCTCACAAGCTTCCAAAATTTCTCCGCGAATTGCCGCCGCTTTTTCGCTGCGCGGATTGTCGTCAGTTACAATCACTAAATCCGCCATTTGGCAGGCGATTTCTCCCATGATTGGTCTTTTTTTAGCGTCACGATCTCCCCCACAACCAAACAAAACAACGACCCGCGCTTTGGTAATTTTTTGCGCCAATTGCAAAACATTTTTTAGCGCATCTGGCGAGTGCGCAAAATCAATAAAAATTTGCGCCTTATTTGGCAAAGTCGCAACGCGCTGCATCCTTCCGGCAGCTGGGTGAAGCTCAGTAAAATTCTCTAATAAATTTGTTAGCTCAAGGTAGGTTAAATCATATTTCGACAAGACATTTCCCAAAGCACAAAGCGCGTTGAAAGCTTGAAAATCGCCACTTACCGCTAGTTCGAATTGATATTTTTTTTGCCCAAATTCGAAAAAAACTTTTTGGCCATTTTCAGTTGGCTCAATTTTTTGCAGCCTTAAATCAAAGGCTTCAAAGCCGTAATCAATCACGCGCTGTTTTTTTGACGCGCATATTTCTTTAAGTTTTTCAAATTCAGGAATGTCGCTATTTATCACGGCGCAAGCGCCATTTTCTAAGACGCGATCAAATAAAATCATTTTGCAGCGCAGATATTCTTCCATCGTTTTGTGGTAGTCGAGATGGTCTTGGGTGAAGTTGGTGAAAGCTCCAACATCAACTTTTAAACCTGCGATGCGGCCCTGCTCCAAGCCGATTGAGCTTACTTCAAGCGCCACGTCATCAACGCCATTTTCTTTTAGAATTTGTAGATTTTTGTAGAGCGAAACAATGTCGGGAGTGGTTAGCGCTGAGCTTTGCAAGCGATCAATTGCAACATTAGAAATCACGCCCAGCGTGCCAATTGATGCCGATTTTTTTCCTAAAAATTGCAAAATTTGACGAGTAAATTCGGCAGTAGAAGTTTTGCCGTTAGTGCCGGTAATGGCGTAAATATTGGCTGGAAGTGGGGCGTAGAAAATTTTTAAAAACTCGACCAAAAGCGCAAATGGGTCTGGCGTTTCGATGATAAAGGCTTGCGCAGAAACCAATTTGCCACTTTCGCAAATTACTACAGCAGCACCATTTTTAATAGCGTCAGCAATGAATTCAGAGCCATCTTTGGCTTTGCCTTGGATCGCAAAAAAGGCGGAGTTTTTTTTGGTAAGGCGTGAATCGAGAGCAATATCTGCAACTTCGATTTGGTTAAGAATTTCATGGTTTCCGATGATTTTAAAATCGGTTTTTATTTGGGAGAGGAGTGTTGTG
>CAIUFU010000035.1 GCA_903898475.1 uncultured Alphaproteobacteria bacterium
GTCGGTGTTTGATTTTACCGACAAAAGTTTGATTTTTTCTTCGATTATTTTCGCATCAATTTTAAGAAATTTTGCGTAAGAGCGAATCAATCCCAAAACGTAAATATGCTTGGTAACGCCTTCCAAATTGTCATTTTCAATCGCCTCAATGTCAGAAGCTTTTACTTTTAAATAGGCACAAATTTCAGCAGTTTCGATTTTTAAATCCTGCTTTTTTTCTCTTAAAATTTGACCAATAGATTGCGCTTCAACCATGATTGGCGCATCTTCTGCAATTTGTTGATTTTTTTCTGGCTCGGTCATTTTGCTAATTCTGCGAGATTTTTTGTTGCATCTAAAACCGCCAAATCAGCGGCATTTTCCGACATTTTCTTTAGAGTGCTTGGACTATCAATTAGATTCTTCAGCAGCTCGTTGATTTTGTTAATCGTGAATTCGCTTTCGGTTAGCACAATCGCAGCACCGTTTTTTTCTAAATAACGCGCGTTTTTTTCCTGGTGATTGTCTGTAGCAACAGCAAATGGCACCAAAATCATCGGCTTTTTTGCCGCACAAAATTCAAAAATCGAAGATGATCCCGAGCGAGCAATAACAAGGTGTGAGGCCTCGATTAATTCTGCCATATTTTCAAAAAATGCATCGATGGTGATGTTGACGTTGAAAGAGCGGTAACTGTCGAAAGTTTCTTTCATCAATTCTCTGCGACATTGCTGAGTTACTTGAACATGCTCTTTGAAATTTTCGCTCAAATTGAAAAAAGCTTTAGGCAAAATTTCACTGAAAATTTTTGCTCCGCCCGAGCCGCCAATGACTAAAATTTTGAAAAGATTTTTTGGCTTCTGCGCTTCGTAAAAATCAGACGCCAAAAGCAAATCGTAACCCATTTTATTATCTTTCCTAATCTCAGACTCTTCATTTACTGGCAAGTCGTAAGGCAATTTGTGTAAACTCAAAATTTCATCACGCACCGGATTTCCAACAAAAAAACATTTAACCAAATTTTCTTTAGAAATGCCGTCAGTTTCAGCAAAAGAAAGCGCAATTTTTTTGGCGTATTTGGCGAAAATTCGATTCACTTTTCCAAGATGCGCATTTTGCTCGTGAAGAATAATATCGGTTTTAGTGATAATTGCCGCAATCAATATTGGAAAGGTCGCGTGGCCCCCAAAAGCAAAAACACATTTCGGACGCATCGTCAAAAAAAGATGCAAAGATTGCAAAATCCCCAAGCCAATTTTGAACGCCGCTTTCACTAAAAAAATCGGCGATTTTTTAATTTGCGAAGCGCTGATTATTTTTGATTTAAATTTGTCTTCGGCTTTGATGTAGCTTTGATATTTGGCATCTGCCAAAACTAGAACTTCCGCACCATTTGCCGAGAAATACTCGGCCAAACAGCGCGCAGGAATAATGTGACCGCCGGTTCCACCACTGGCGATGAAGATTTTTTGAGGCATTTAAGTTATTAAATTAGTGATCTTGACAAATGGGAGTTGCTTCCTACCTTCGCCCGCTTTCCCGAAATTTTCAAAACATTTTTGGTCACAAGCTAAAATGACAAAACACTTCATCGACTTAGATAAAATAGAAGCCAAGGAATTACTAAAAATTCTTGCGCTAGCTAAAAAACTAAAAAAAGAAAACAACGCTGCCAAACAAGCAAAATTGTTGCCGCACAAAAATCTCGCGATGATTTTTGAAAAAACTTCAACCCGCACTCGCGTGTCATTTGAAGTAGGCATTAACCAACTTGGTGGTCACGCTGTTGTGATGAATAAAAGCGACATGCAACTGGGCAAAGGTGAGTCGGTTGAAGACACTGCCAAAGTTTTGTCGCGCTTTGTTGATGCGATCATGATTCGCTCCAACTCACATCACACAATTGTAGAATTGGCCAAACATGCCTCAGTTCCTGTGATTAACGCGCTTTCTGATTTTTCTCATCCTTGCCAAATTATCGCAAGCATCCTGACCATCGAAGAACATTTAGGAAAAATCGCTGGCAAAAAATTAGCTTGGTTTGGAGACGCCAACAATGTTTTAAATTCTTACATTCAAGCTGCGAAAGCTTTTGGTTTTGAGTTGGCGATTGCAACTCCCCAAGAATTTGATTTTTGCAATGCCGAAATCAAAAAAGCTAAAAAATTAGGCGCTAAAATTTCTTATTTTTCTGACGCTAAAAAAGCCGCTAAAGATGCCGATGTGTTGATTTCAGATACTTGGTTTTCAATGGGTGACGAGACTGAAAAAGATGACGCCGCTAAACAGAAAAAAATTAATCTTTTGATGCCATTTCAGGTGAATTCAAACTTGATGAAAGTGGCAAAAAAATCAGCGATTTTCACGCATTGTTTGCCAGCTTATCGTGGGTTTGAAGTTACGGCTGACGTGATTGATTCAAAAAAATCGGTGATTTTTGATGAAGCCGAAAATCGTTTGCATGCGCAGAAGGCGATTTTGGTTTGGGCTTTAAAAGAATAGTTTATAGGTCCCTGAGCAAA
>CAIUFU010000036.1 GCA_903898475.1 uncultured Alphaproteobacteria bacterium
CTACACCAATTATTACCGCCGCCAATCAGAAAGCTTTTAAAACAGTTAGTCTTCTGGTTGCAAGGGGAGCCAATCCTAATAGCCGAGAGGTTTGGCATAACAGGTCTGTCTTACATCTGATTTCTACGGGATTGGACGATATTCCAAATATAGAAGATTACACTGCTCTAGTCTCAGAACTTTTGCCAAAAATTACTGATCTCAACGCGAAAGAGGATCTTGAAAGAACTGTACTGCACTTTTTGTGCAAAAGTGTTTTTTTAAATTCTGAAAATGATCAAGCAGAAATAGTCATCGCAGATCTTGCGCTAAAATTAATAGAATTTGGTTGTGACCACAATGCCAGAGATGCTTTTGGTAATACAGCGCTTCATTTAGCCTGCGCAGCTGGAAACGCAAAAATTGCAAAAGCATTAATGCCAATGGTTGAGGAGCTGGATGCTAGAAATCATGAGGGTAACTCATATTTACACTTAGCTTGCAAAAACGGTCACGTAGAAATTGTTGAGATGATTTTGCAAAATTCTCGAAAAGACCACGATCTAGAGTATGAAACTTACAAAAATGAGAGAGGTCAAACTCCTCTACATTTAGCCTGCAGTTCTAACCATTTAGAAATAGTAAATATTCTGGTTAGAAATGGCTTTGACATTCATGACTTAGATAATGCTGGTAATTCTGCGTTGGTAGATTCGTCACTAAATATGTCGCAAGCTTTCAGAGATATGGTAAAAAAACCATCGTCAGTACTAGAGTTTTCAAGCAATAGTGCTGCGCGAAAAAACTCATTTCAAGAAATGGTAGCAAGGTCAAAACAAATTATACCTCGAGAAACTCTCGAGTTGAAAATTAAGAGTTGTGCATCAATTGAGGATCAGGCTGAAAAATCCAATTCA
Source organism: uncultured Alphaproteobacteria bacterium (assembly GCA_903898475.1). GTDB lineage: Bacteria > Pseudomonadota > Alphaproteobacteria > Rickettsiales > UBA1997 > UBA2645. The sequence goes on from CAIUFU010000036.1 coordinate 897, forward strand.
CTGATTTCAGCCTTTAGAGAAATGTGTGAACACCTTGAAAAAGATCTAAACAATTTTGGTGATGATTTTGATATTGGTGACCCGATGGGATATGCTATTTTTATGCTCCAGAGAGAAGCCTTTGTGAAAAAAATTGTGCAAAATTTAGATAGCAATATTGCCGACGATTCACAAACAACAATTTTACATTTGCTCTGCCAATATGGCTACGGCAATGCCGCAGAACTTCTGATTAAGAAAGGGGAAGATTTAGAATATAAAAATAACCAAGATCAAACAGCTCTACATATAGCTTGTGAACATGGCCACGGAGAAATTGCTCGCCTACTAATTAGAAACGGATGCGACAAAAATGCGGTTAACACGCTTACTCAAGAAACGCCTTTTGAGACAGCTCTAAATAATGCGCATTACTATGTGGCAATGATTTTGGTTAAAGAATTTAATGTAAATATTTCTGAATCTGTAGCCAAAGAATTATATGACGAGAGCCTAAAGGGTGAGATCGCTGATTTAGGAATAGCGATTAGCCTTAGTCGCACAGAAACTCCATCTTCTTATCCTAGAACACTTGAAAGTAGCGCAGCAGAAACAGCTACCTTAAGATCTTCGCCTAGTTTAAAGAGTCGATTTTAAGCGGCTAAAAGCCTCTTATTCCGCTCATCACGCATCTTGGCAAAATCATCACCCGCATGGTAAGAAGAGCGAGTCAGCGGGCTTGATGAAACCATCAAAAATCCTTTGCTGTAAGCCATTTTTTTGTAGAGCTCGAATTCATCTGGGTGAACGTAGCGATCAACCGGCGCGTGGCGCAGAGTTGGGCGCAAATATTGGCCGATGGTTAGAAAGTCGATGTCGGCGCAACGCATGTCGTCCATTACTTGCAAAATTTGCTCTTTGGTTTCGCCAAGGCCAACCATCAAACCAGATTTGGTAAACATTGACGGATCAATTTCTTTAACGCGTTTTAAAAGCCAAAGTGAGTGGAAATAGCGCGCTCCCGGACGGATGGTGCCGTAAAGTCCGGGTACGGTTTCGATATTGTGATTGAAGACGTCAGGTTTTGCTGCAACTACTTTTTCTAGTGCGCCGTTTTTGCGCAAGAAATCTGGAGTCAAAATTTCGATTGTGGTTTGTGGCGATTTTCTGCGCACGCTTTCAATGCATTTTACAAATTGGTCAGCGCCGCCGTCAGCTAAGTCGTCGCGATCTACCGATGTAATTACAATGTGTTTTAGTCCTGAAACTTTCGCAACATCGCCAACATTTTCTGCCTCGTGTGGATTTACCGCGTCCGGTTTGCCAGTTTCAATATTGCAAAATGAACAGGCTCTTGTGCAAACCGAGCCTAAAATCATCACGGTCGCATGTTTTTGCGCCCAGCATTCACCGATATTTGGGCAAGCAGCTTCTTCACAAACTGTGTGTAGTTTGTGTTTGTTTAACATCTCTTTGGTTTCGTAGTAACCCTTAGAAACTGGCGCTTTTACGCGGATCCAGTCGGGTTTTCTTTCCATTTTATCTTTAGGAAAATTCTCGGCAAAACCCATCAAATCTTTATTGTCGCGCTTGGCGATTTGGCCGGATTCGCGTTTTTCTTCGCGTGTTTGCATTATCTAATTTCTCCAGTGACAACAAAGCTTGCGATCTCAGCAATGTTGGTTGAGTGATCAGCCAAACGTTCAAAACTTTTTGCGATGAAAAGAGTATTGGTAAGTTTTTTTACTTGTTCTTTGTTGAAATTTTCATGCTCCATAATTCTAAAAAGATCGCTGTAAATTTGGTCGATTTCGTCATCTTGTTTTAGAACCAGCTCAGCTAAATCAATGTCTTGATCGTTGAATGAAGTAACAGCTTCTTGCACCATTTTTTTGCAGTTTTCGATCATTGAAATTAGCGATTCTTCAACGTCACTTTCAAATTTTTCAGATCCAATCAAAGCGATTTTTTTAATGATGCTTTTGGCTTGGTCGCCGCTGCGCTCTAAATTTGATGAAACTTTCAAAGATGAAATAATGTAGCGCAAATCAACCGCCATTGGTTGACGCATCGCGAGCATCGCGGTGACTTTTTTCTCAATCAAATGATCGAGGGAATTAATTTTGTAATCGTGAACTGTAATTGCCTCGATAAAGCTTTCATCGCGCAGCTTAATCATTTTTGCCACCATCTCGATTGATTGAATCACCAATCCCACCATGTCGTCAAGGGTTCCGGCAATCGATTGCAAGTCTTTATCGTAAGATTTTACGGTATGTTCTTTGAGGCTCATTTTTTTTAAAATTACGTTGATGGATAGAGGTGCAGGAATTAGATTTTTTTGGTAAGCAAATTTCAACAGACAATCACTTAAAACATGAAAAAAATTTTAGTCATCGGCTCTGGAGGCAGAGAACACGCAATTTGCGAGCAGTTTAAAAAATCACCAAAATTAGAGAAAATTTTTGTATTACCGGGTAACGCCGGAATCGCGGAAATTGCTGAAATCGTTGAAGGAATTTCAATTGATGAGCATCAAAAAATTATCGATTTCTGTAAAAAAGAAAACATCGATTTCGTTTTTGTTGGCCCTGAGCAGCCTTTAGTTGCAGGGCTTGTTGACGATTTGCAAAAAGCAGGAATTCGCGCTTTCGGTCCTTCCAAAAAAGCATCGCAACTTGAGGGTTCAAAAATTTTCATGAAGAAAATCGCCATCGATAATTCGGTGCCAACTGCGGCTTACGAAGTTTTTTTTGAAAAAGATCCTGCTGTAGCATTCGCCAAAAAACTGGGCTTTCCTTGCGTGATTAAAGCCGACGGACTCGCTGCTGGCAAAGGCGTAATCATCGCTCAAAATTTGCAAGAAGCTGAAGAAAATA
>CAIUFU010000037.1 GCA_903898475.1 uncultured Alphaproteobacteria bacterium
TTCTAAATCGCAACGCCATCAAAAAAATGATGCGCCGCAAATATGGTCGCATCATTAACATCGCCTCAGTGGTTGGTGTTACCGGAAATCCTGGGCAATGCAATTACGTTGCTTCAAAAGCCGGAATGATCGGCATGACAAAATCTTTGGCGCAAGAAGTTGCGACTCGTGGAATTACGCTGAATTGTGTTGCTCCGGGATTTATTCAAAGTCCAATGACTGACATTCTAAACGATCAACAAAGAGAAGCGATTTTAGCAAAAATTCCGGCTGGCAAAATGGGAGATTCTTCTGACATCGCCAAAGCCGTAGCCTTCTTAGCCAGCGAAGATGCTGGATACATCACCGGTCACACTTTGCATGTGAATGGTGGAATGTTCATGAATTAAACAAAACACGGTTGTCATGCTGAGCCTGTCGAAGCATGACTAAGAGTTAGTAGTTAAAAAAATCAAAATTTTTAAAAAATAAAAAATGCCAACAACTCACAAAACAAAAGTAGCAATTATCGGATCGGGTCCTGCGGGATTTAGCGCTGCAATCTACGCTGCTCGAGCTAATCTTGAACCAATCATTATTAACGGCATGCAACCCGGAGGTCAGTTAACAATTACAACAGATGTTGAAAATTATCCCGGATTCGCCGAGTCAATCCAAGGCCCGTGGTTAATGGAGCAAATGGAAAAACAGGCGATCCACGTTGGTACAAAAATTTTCCACGACCAAATTGTTGAAGTCGATTTCTCTAAACGTCCATTCAAGTTAATCGGAGAATCGGGAGATATTTTTGAAGCTGATTCAGTTGTGATTGCAACTGGCGCTCAAGCGAAATGGTTGGGTTTGGAATCAGAAAAAAAATTCCAAGGTTTTGGCGTTTCGGGATGTGCTACTTGCGACGGATTTTTCTTTAAAAACAAAGAAGTGATTGTAGTTGGCGGCGGTAATAGCGCGGTTGAAGAGGCTTTGTATTTAACTAATCACGCTAAAAAAGTTTACGTGGTTCACAGACGTGACAGCTTTAAATCAGAAAAAATTCTGCAAGATCGTTTGTTCAAAAATCCAAAAATTGAAGTGATTTGGAATCACGCGTTAGATGAAGTTTTGGGCAGCGAAAGTCCAAAATCAGTAACAGGCGCTCGCCTTAAAAACACGGTTGATGGCTCAACTCGCGAAATGCCAATTGACGGAATTTTCATAGCGATTGGTCACAAACCAAATTCTGATTTATTCAAGAAAACCGGCATTGAAATTGATGCTGAGGGCTACATCACAACCAAGCCAGACTCTACGGCAACAACCGTTGCAGGCGTTTACGCAGCTGGCGATATCCAAGATAAAATCTACCGTCAAGCGGTGACAGCAGCTGGAACTGGCTGCATGGCGGCTCTTGAAATCGAAAAATTTTTAGCACATTAGTATGACAAACGCACTGACTCTGACAATCGAAAAAAACGGCGTCGCAAATTTAATTTTTGATTTGCCTAACGAAAAAGTTAACAAGCTCTCAGCGCCAGTTTTGGCTGAGCTTGAAAAAGCAGTTAATGTCATTGATGGCAATAAAGCGATTCGGGTTTTGATTATCACCAGCGCCAAAAAAGATATTTTTATTGCGGGCGCCGACATCAACGAAATCAAAGAGATTCGCGATCAAAAAGATGCATTTGAAAAGGTTTCGCGCGGTCAAAATATTTTAACAAAAATCGCTCAGCTAAAAATTCCAACCATCGCCGTAATTAATGGCGCTTGTTTGGGTGGCGGTTTGGAGCTGGCTTTGGCTTGTCAATATCGCGTGGCAATTGCTGGGGCAAAAACTGTTTTGGGTTTGCCGGAAGTTAGTCTTGGAATTATTCCAGGATTTGGCGGCACGCAACGTTTGCCACAATTGCTTGGTTTAAAAGATTCACTTTCAATGATCTTGTCAGGCAAGTCGTTGGATGCCAAGAAAGCCTTTAAAATCGGGCTTGTAGATGATGTTATTCGTGAAGAATTTTTAGAAGAAAAGCTGGGGCATTTCGTCACCGAAATTTTGAAAAGTGGTGCACAAAATATTTACCTGCAAAAAAGAAATGATGCGCGCAAAAAGCGTTTCATTTTTGAATCTCTTATTGGCGGCAGATTCATTATTTTTTACCTCGCCAAAAAAGATCTTTTTGAAAAAACCAAAGGCCAATATCCGGCACCTTTTTACGCTTTAGAAGTTGTAAAAAGAACCTACGGTAGAACTTACGGTGTGCGTGGATTTAAAGTTGAACTCGAAGCATTTTGCGAATTGGTAGTTGGCGAAATTTCAAAAAACTTAATCGAAATTTTCTTCACAAACGAAGCTCTGAAAAAAGATTCAGGAATTGAAAATGAGTTGGAAGTTGCCGAAATCCAAAATGCGGCGCTGCTTGGCGCTGGCGTGATGGGCGGCGGAATCGCTTGGCTTTTTGCAAATAGCAACATTGATATTCGCATCAAAGACATTACGCAAAATGCCATTGCTCTAGGCTACAACCAGATTGTTAAAGTATTTAATCAGCTGAAAAAAATTAGAAAAATTAGTCCCGAACAAGCCAACATGAAAATTGCCAATGTGAGCACCGGCCTTGATTTTGTTGGTTTTGGTAAAGCTGAATTTGTGATTGAAGCGGTGGTTGAAAACATGGCGGTGAAAAAAAGAATTTTAGCTGAAGCTGAAACTTACGTTTCAAAAGATGCGATTATTGCTTCAAACACTTCGTCACTTTCAATTTCAGAAATGGGCGCGGCTTTGCAAAATCCTGAGCGTTTTGCGGGGATGCATTTCTTTAACCCGGTGAATCGCATGCCTTTGGTTGAGGTGATTCGCGGCGCTAAAACTTCTGACAAAACCATTTCAACAATTGTTAAGCTTTCAAAAAAATTGGGCAAAACTCCGATCGTTGTAAAAGACGTGGCCGGATTTTTGGTTAATCGCATTTTGCTGCCTTACATGAATGAAGCGGCTTATTTGTTGCAAGAAGGCGCTGAAGTTAAACGAGTTGACGCTGTGATGGAAAGATTCGGCATGCCGATGGGGCCTTTTGTTTTAGCCGATGTGGTTGGAATTGATGTTGGTGTGAAAGTTTCACATTCTTTGTTTGAAGCTTACGGCGAGCGCATGCGCGTTGCTGATGTGCTTGACGAAATTTACAATAATCACAAAGAACTTTTGGGTAAAAAATCTGGCAAAGGTTTCTACATTCATCCAGAAAGCCAAGAAAATCGCGAGATTGAGGCGATTTTAACTACGGTTAGAAAAGCGAAAAACTTACATCCGATTTACTTGCACGATGCCGAAATTCTCGATCGTTGTATTTTGACAATGGTCAATGAAGCGGCGAAGTGTTTGGAAGAAAATGTTGTTAAAAATGCCCGCTATCTTGACATGGCGATGATTATGGGGGCAGGGTTTCCAGCGTTTCGTGGTGGGGTGTTGCGTTATGCTGACTCACGCGGGATTGCTGAAATTGTGAAGAGATTGGAAGAGTTGAATAAGAAGCACGGTGTGCGGTTTGAGATTAGTAAGTTGTTGGTTGAGATGGCAAAAGATGGTAGGAAGTTTTACTAGTAGATTGAGTGCTTGAATGACCACCCCCCAACCCCTCCTTGAAA
>CAIUFU010000038.1 GCA_903898475.1 uncultured Alphaproteobacteria bacterium
AGTGAGTTTTTCATAAATCGTGATGTGTTGTTGATAGAGGGGTTTTTCGTGTAATTATTGATTTACAATTAGCCCCGCAAATTTGTATTTTGATGCTCTAATTTCCAATCAAAAAATTTAGAAAAAACAAATGACCAAAGAAAAAGTCATCATCTTTGACACGACCTTGCGCGATGGTGAACAAGCGCCCGGTGCGACGATGAATCTTGAAGAAAAATTATTGATTGCCAAGACGCTGGAAAAAATGGGCGTTGATGTGATTGAAGCGGGTTTTCCGATTGCCTCAAATGGTGATTTTGAAGCGGTAAATAAAATTGCCAAAACCATTAAAAATTCGACAATTTGTGGCTTAGCACGCGCCAAAAAAGCTGACATTGAAAGAGCGGCGGAAGCTTTGAAGCCAGCGGCTCGCCCACGTATTCACACTTTTCTTGCGACTTCTCCAATTCACATGCAATTCAAATTGAAGATGGATGAAGCGCAGGTGTTAAACGCAATTACCGAAAGCGTTTCTTTGGCGCGCAATTTATGCCCTGAAGTTGATTGGTCGCCGGAAGATGCGACGCGCTCAAATCGTGATTTTTTGTTTAAGGCAATTGAAACTGCGATTAGCTCTGGCGCCAACACCATCAATATTCCAGACACTGTAGGCTACACCGCTCCTGAAGAATATTACGATTTGATTTTAGCGATTAAAAACAACGTTTCAAACATCGACAAGGCAGTGATTTCTAGTCACTGTCACAATGATTTGGGTTTGGCAGTGGCTAATTCTTTGGCCGCGATGCGCGCTGGAGCTCGTCAAATTGAATGCACGATTAACGGCATTGGTGAGCGCGCGGGGAATGCGGCGCTCGAAGAAATTGTCATGGCGATCAAAACCCGTCCTGATTTTTATGGCGTTGAGACTGGCATCGACACCACGATGATTACGCGAATTTCAAAATTAGTTGCCAGCATCACTGGCTTTCAAGTGCAGTACAACAAAGCAATCGTTGGTGCTAACGCTTTTGCTCACGAAAGCGGAATTCATCAAGATGGCATGCTAAAAAATCGCGAGACTTACGAAATTATGACGCCGGAATCAGTTGGCTTAGAAAAAACCTCACTAACTTTGGGCAAACTTTCGGGACGCGCTGCTTTTAAAGATCGTCTCAAAGAAATTGGTTATGAATTAAATGACGAAACGCTCGATCAAGCTTTCAAAAAGTTCAAAGAACTCGCCGACAGAAAAAAAGAAATTCAAGATGAAGACATTGTGGCTTTGGTTGACGACTCAATCGTAAACAAAAAATCTCGTTACAGTCTGATTGGCTTGGAAGTGAAGTGTGGCAAGGGCGAAGAGGCCTTTGTAAATGTCAAAATAAAAATTGACAACGAGGAGGTCGAGACTAATTTCCGCTCGAAAGACGGACCAGTCGATGCAATCTTCAACGCAATTGGCAAGTTAATCCCCCACAGCGCAAGTCTTGAGTTATATCAAGTTCAAGCAGTAACTGAAGGAACTGACGCTCAAGCAATTGTTGCCGTTCGTCTGAAACAAAATAACCGAATTTTTAGCGCTAATGGAGCGGATACCGATGTGCTTGCCGCGTCAGCCATCGCCTACATTAACTGCCTTGATAAATTAAATCATTAGGAGGAGCAATGCTCTCAAAATTTTTCTCACTTTCTTCAAAAGATATCGCAATCGATCTAGGCACAGCTAACACTTTGGTTTATGTGCGTGGCCAAGGCGTGGTTTTAAACGAGCCATCTGTTGTTGCCATCATTCATGAAAATGGCAAAATGGTGCCGTGCGCTTTTGGTAATACTGCGAAAATGATGTTGGGCAGAACTCCGGCAAAAATTGATGCCATCCGCCCTTTGAAAGACGGCGTAATCGCTGATTTCAAAGTTGCTGCTGAAATGATCAAACACTTCATCCGTGAAGTTAACCAAACTAAAAGCTGGTTAGGACCAACTGTAATTATTTGCGTGCCATCTGGCTCAACTCCAGTTGAAAGAAGAGCGATTCAAGACGCCGCAGAAGGGGCGGGTGCCAACGAAGTTTATTTGATTGAAGAGCCAATGGCTGCTGCAATTGGTGCGAATCTTCCTGTTACTGAACCTACTGGTTCAATGATTGTAGACATTGGCGGTGGCACAACTGAGGTTGGTATTTTGTCACTTGGCGGCATCGTTTACTCAAGATCTGTGCGTGTTGGTGGTGATAAAATGGATGAATCAATCATCTCTTACATCAGACGTTACCACAATTTGTTGATTGGTGAATCAACTGCAGAACGTATCAAAAAAACAATTGGCGCAGCTTGCCCACCAGCTGAAGGCGATGGATTGACCATGGAAGTTAAAGGTCGCGATCTTTCAAACGGTATTCCAAAAGAAATGATTTTGACCGAAAGACAAATCTCTGAAAGCTTGATGGAACCAGTAGAGCAAATTATTGACGCCATCAAAGTTGCACTTGAATGCACTCCTCCTGAGCTTTCTTCAGACATTGTTGAGCGCGGTATCGTGCTTTCTGGTGGTGGGGCGATGTTAAAAAATCTTGATTACGTAGTTAGACAAGCAACCAACCTTCCGGTTTTTGTTGCTGAAGATCCATTGCTTTGCGTGGTTAACGGCTGTGGCAAAGTTTTGGAAAATACCAAAATGTTTCGCGCCACTTTGTTTAGACAAGATTAATTCATTTTAGTCGTTTCAAGACGCCATGAATCAATATTCAAATTTTTCTCAAAGCAGCGCCAATTATAGCTTTAAATACAGTTTCAATTTAGTTTTTCAAAAAATTGAAACTGTATTTTTTAGTTTGCTTTGTGTGATTTTTTTAATTGTTTCGCGTGTTAATGCTGACTTCTCCAAAAATGTCTCCTTCGCCTTTGTTGGCATGTCGATGCCAGTTGTCAAAGTCATCGCTTTGCCGTTTAATGCTGTCATTAATCTTCTCACAGATTTTCGCGAATTAGTTGAAGCGAAAAAAGAAAATGAATCGCTCAAAGAAGAGCTCGCCAAGCTGAAATCTTTTTATATTAAATCACTCAACGTCCACCAAGAAAATAAAGAGCTGCGCAGCATTTTAGATTTTGTTACTTCCAAAAGTTCAAACTTCAAAGTTGCTAGAATTATCGGGCGTTCGCACCAGATGTTTAATCAAAAAGTTTTTATTGATGCTGGTTCAAATCGTGGTTTGAAAGAAGGCGCAATTGTGACCGGAGATCGCGGCGTGATTGGTCGTATTGCTGAAGTTGGTGAAGATAAATCGCGTTTGATTTTGTTAAATGATGCTAGTTCAAGAATTCCCGTCATTACTTCTAAAAGCAGAGCTAGAGCTATTCTAGCCGGAAATAACAGCGGCTTGATGGATATGATGTATTTACCAAAAAGTCACAAAATTGAAGTGGGCGATTGGGTCTTTACTTCCGGGGATGGCGATACTTTGCCACCGGGATTACTGGTTGGTGTGGTTAAGCATGTTGATAAAGATGAAGTGGAAGTTGTGATGGTGGAAGATGTTAGCAACTCAGATATTGTAACGATTATTTCTTATTAGTTCTTTTCGATTTTTTTCATTTCACGCATCATAAAAGGTACCTGTGAAATTGTGAAAATCATTGAAATCGGCATCATGCCAAAAACCTTAAACTGCACCCAGAAATCAGTAGGAAAATTGCGCCAGATCACCTCATTTAGTGCCGCCAAAAAAATAAAAAATAGCGCCCAACGCATTGAAAGAGTAAGCCATGCTTTCTCATCCATTTTGATTTGCTCACCTAAAAGATAAGACAAAAAAGCCTTCTTGTAAAAATATCCATAAAGCAAAACCGCAGCAAAAAGCAGATTAATAATTGTTGGCTTCATCTTGATAAAAGTATCATCCTGCAGAAATATTGTTAACCCGCCGAAGATGCTAAGCATCAGGCCAGAAGCTAGAGCCACCATCGGAATTGTTCTGGTTAAAATGTAGGAAATCACTAAGGCAATCAAAGTAGTTGCCACCATGAAAATGGTGGCGGTGATAAGTGGATTGGGGGTTGGGGCGAATTTGTAGCAAATAAAAAAAACAATTAACGGCAAATAATCATAAAGAAATTTAATCGACGAGTTGTGAGATTTTTTCATTTAGTTGCAGGAAAGGTTTTGTGAAGAAGTTGCGGTGAAAGATAAAAGTGTGACTTGAACTCTTAAATCACTGTCAGAGCGAATCAGTAAGCGAGAAATTTTCGGATCGGCAATTTGAGTACCGTGTGGAATGTTGATATATCTGATGCCGCCCGCCTTCATGCCGGTAATATTTTTTTCCAGCAGAACGTTAGCTTTAGAGCCGATAATAAATTTCTCAGAGCCTACGAAATCTAGTTGGCGCCCATCTTTACCGTAAATACCGTAAGAAAAAGTAACTTCATCGCCACAGGCAACTGCTTTATCTCCAGCACCAAGCTCCAGATCTTCAATCGAAATATCGGCAACTGGAGTCACTGGCGCTGTCTCTTTTAGCTTATTTTGCAGATCAGGATTTTTTGCTAATTTATTAGCCATCTTAACATTTGAGATGATGAAAGAGCCTTTGCTTGTTGCATCTTCTAAATCTTTTTTAACATTTTCAGCCGAAAGGCGATTGCCCAAAGATTTTGGATGCTGCTTATTGGCAAAAAGTGCAAAATAAAGAACTAAACAAATGCCAATGCCCTTAATTAAAGGGTTGCGTAATAGTTCGAGGATTTTCATAGGAATTAAAATTATTGAGCCAGAGGGCGAATGATTTGAATTTTTCCGCTAACGATTTTGATAACTGCTGAGGCGATTTCGCGCTCAGATTTTCCACCATCCACCAATAAATCAAGGTTGGATTTGGCGAAATATTTTTCGACTTCTAAAGCGGTAATAGCTGCTTTTTCATTGGATGGATTAGCGCTGGTAACTGCCAAAATTCCGCCAAATTTTTCCAGCAAATTTTTAATAAAATCGCGGTTAACAATGCGAAATCCTAAAAACTTCTCATCATTTTGATTGAGGTTAGAAGCAAGTAAAGCAGAGCCTTCCGGCTTTGTTTCTAAAATCAAAGTTAGGCTTTTAGAGCCAAATCTTTCTGCAAATTTTTCGGCTACTTCGTCAAAAGAAAAAATCTTTTTGGCGCTCGCCAAATCTTTAACAAAAATTGCGATTGGCTTTTTTGGGTCGCGTTTTTTAAGCGCAAATAAAGCTTCTACGGCTTTGAAATTAGAGGCGTCAACCGCTAGCCCGTAAACCGTATCGGCGGTGAAAGAAATAATTTTTCCCAAGCGCAAAGATTCGCAAGCAAGCTCAAGAGCGTTAGTATCAGATTCTTTAATTGTTAGCATGAAACATTGATTTTATTGGCTCAAATGACTTGCGGTGAAATTTACAAATTCCAAATTCGCGAATTTTCTCAACGTGAAATTTCGTCGGATATCCGGCATGTTTGTTAAAACCAAATTGGGGAAATTCCTGATGAAGTTGGTTCATAATTTCATCACGAGTTTCTTTGGCAATGATTGATGCAGCAGCAATCGATAGACTTTTTTGGTCGCCTTTAACAACTGCTAACATCTCGCAAATTTGATCTTGTTTGGCGAAAGGAATGAAATTGCCATCAATTAAAATTGCTTGCGGAAAAATCTGATATTTTTTTTGCAAATCTAAAAAAGCGCGAAACATCGCGAGCTTGGTGGCTTGCAAAATATTAATTTCATCAATGGTTTTTTCATCGACCACGCCAATGCCAAATTTTGCTTTTTTTTGCAGCTCAAAAAAGATTTTTTTTCGACTGATTTTAGACAGTTTTTTTGAGTCATTGATGGCAGTTGGAAAATCATCCTGATCCAAAATGGCACAAGCGGCTACAACTGGTCCAGCCAAAGGTCCGCGGCCAGCTTCATCAATGCCGGCAACGACAAATTTCGGATAGTTATTTTCAAGTAAAAAGTTTGGTTGCATTTCTAAGTGGAGGTTAATTTAATGACGCAACTTTCGCGCAGTTTTTCAGCGCGCTTTTCTTCCCTCGTAGTTTTTAATTTCATTTCAATTTTCGCCATGACTTTCATCAAGAAAAACTTTCGTTACAAGCCGTCTTTGCTTAAGCCAATCTCTGCTGTTGTAGCAGTGATTTTGCTAGCAGTTGGCACTTACTATTTCGTTAGTAAAAAATCAGATGCTCCAAAAGCAGCAGATGGTCAAGAAGCTGTTTCAAGCGGTCTAGATAAAGACCAAAAGGTTAGAACCGTTGGTGATGTTGAAGAAGTAATGGCAAAATGGGTTGAAGCCAATCCTAAATTGATCATCATGGCTCTACAAAACATGCAAAGAAAAGCTCAAGAAGATCAAATGAAAGATGCCGGAAAAAATATCGGCACTAAAAAAGACGAGCTATTCAATGATAAAAGCTCACCACAACATGCTCCATCAGGATATGATGTGACAGTAGTTGAATTCTTCGACTATGCTTGTGGCTATTGCAAAAAAGCCAATGCAACAGTTAACGAACTTTTGAAAGAAGACAAAAAAGTTAGAGTCGTTTTCAAAGAATTTCCAATTCTTGGTCAACCTTCTTTCGAAATGGCATCAGTTGCAATCGCAGTTAACATTGCTTCTCCTTCTTCTTACGTGAAATTTCATGATGCTCTGATGAAGTCTCAAGAAAAAGGCAAAGCAGCAGCACTTAAAGCTGCTAAATCGGCTGGAGCTAATGTTGCAAAAGTTGAAGAAATTTTAAGCAAAGACAAAGCTAAAATTGACAAAATCCTTCAAGAAAACTTAGCACTTGGTGGCACGATCGGAATCAACGGAACTCCAGGTTTCGTAATCGGCGAAGAATTGATCC
>CAIUFU010000039.1 GCA_903898475.1 uncultured Alphaproteobacteria bacterium
CTCTAAATCAATAAATCTCTTAATTGATGCAACTTTTTTTGGCAGAGAATACGGCTTTTTAGTCTTTCATGATTGCCAAAAAGTGATCTATTTCTACAAAAGGGGTCAAATCTCGACACCGGACACTAACCATAAATCTCTTCTCTAATCTGCTCCACATTTTTTTTCATAGGCTCATCCGACTTCAGCCTGTTTAAAAATCTTCGATAACTTTTAGAAATAGCATCATTTAACACTCTGAGTTAAAAATGCCTAAGTTGGGAGGCTAAGCCTTAATTTTTGGTTGAAGATTTGACAGTCCGCCGTCAACAGCAATTACTTGTCCGGTAATAAAATTTGCTTTGTCGCTTAGCAAAAACTCAACCATTGCAGAAACGTCGATGGCCTTACCAATTCTGCCTAAAGCGTGCATGGCGTTTGAGGCTTTTAGAGCATTTTCATTACTAGTAATTTTTTGCGTAAGTTTGGTTTCAATGAGGCCGGGGGCCACAACATTAAAGCGAATATTTTGCGCCGCGTAAGTTGCCGCTGCCGATTTTGCTAACGAAATTATGCCACCTTTTGCAGAAGCAATCGCCTCGTGATTGCTGATTCCCTGCATTGCTGCAGCCGAAGAAATTAACACAACCGAGCCGCCGTTTTTCAAACTTTTTGCGGCCGCACGAACAGTTGAAAATGCCGTGGTTAAGTTAGATTCAATGGTTTTTTGATATTCGTCAAAACTAGTCAAATGCGCCGGTTTTAAAATAACTGACCCTGCAAAATTAACCACGCCGTCAAGAGATCCAAGACTTACTACTGCCTGCTCAAATACGTCTTGAGTTGCCGCAAAATCAGCAGCATTCAACACTGCACCATTGCAATTAAGCTCAGATTTTAACTGTTCTAATTTCTCTGAATTTTGCGCTGTGATGAAAATTTTTTTACCTTGTAGGACAAGGTTTTTTGCGGTTAAAAATCCGATGTCACTTGAGGCCGAGATTATTAAATAGTTCTGCATTTTTTTTGAGGATTGAATTAAAGGTAGATTCAGGAAACGGAAATTATTTTACGTTAAGAACCTCTCTAAAATCTTTTAACAAGCAACCTCACAAACGCCAATTCAATATTGAGATTAGCTACTAGCTGCCGCCGTATCATCTTGCTGCCCAGATCTCATAATGCTGGCCCATCTGCTTTCGGCTCTTAATTTTCGGGCATTGGCGCGGTTGCGTAATTCTTCGCCTCGTGCTTTCAAATCAACTTTATTGCGCCAAGGTGCACCCTGATCGCGGCTATGTTGCAATGAGGAAGAGCTTGGTTGAATTGCTTTTTTCTCTAATTCTTTTCTGCGACTTAAAGCGCGGGTTCTGGCGTTGGTAATTACAAGTTCGCGATTGCGATCGTGAATTCTTTTGTGGTGCATGATGATGTTGTCAACAAACCAGCGGCGTTTGCGGTTGGAAGTTTTACGCGCTGCTCTTCTGCTAATTCCACGACTACGTCCGCCGCGGCGAATGTGACTGTAAAGCGCGTGCGCCAAAGCGTGGCCAGCAACCTCGTGAATTAAGGCTGGGTTGGCGCTTAAGAAATTTCCTACATCAAATGTTAAAGTGCCAACCGAGGGAAGGCTGATGAAAGTCAAAGTAGAATTTTTGGGAGAATTTTAATGGAAAGAAAAGGCTATTTTCTAAAGTTGGAGTCTTATTTTCCAATACAAAAGCGCGAAAAGATTACGTCTAAAATATTTTCGATATCAACCTTGCCAGTAATTTTGCCAATCTCGCGCGCTGTCATCCTTAGATCTTCGGCGGCGAGTTCGATATTTTTTTGCAGATTAAAATTTTCTAAATTTGAGACAGCGTTTTGTAAAGCAATGCGGTAACGCTCTTGGGTGATTAAAGGTGAGTTTTGGCTTGGGATTAGTTCGAGGATTTTTTCTTCGAGTTTTTTTAAGAGAGTAGAGGTGTTGGTGTTGTTGGTGAGTGAGATTTGAATTGAGTTTGAGTTTTTGGTTGCACTCAAAAGGTCAATTTTATTCTCCACCAGAATCGTATTCTCATCAATCAAATCGGCGCGCAAAATCGGGTTGCCCGCATCCACCAAAAAAATCTTCAAATCTGCTTCGCTGGCTTTTTTCAAAGCGCGGCGAATTCCCTCTGCTTCAATTTTATCCTCAGTTTCACGAAGCCCCGCCGTGTCAGAAATTTTTACTGCAACGCCCGCAATTGACAAATGCACCTCAACCACATCGCGCGTGGTGCCGGCAATTTCTGAAACAATTGCCACTTCGCTTTGGGCTAAAAAATTAATCAAACTCGATTTGCCAACATTTGGGGCGCCAATAATAGCAAGGCTTAAGCCGTCTTTAATTTTTTGGCCGATCTTTTTGTCGTTAAGGTGAGTGGAAATTTCGGCGGCTAATTTTTTCACCTCAGCTTCAACGCGATCGGTGATATTTTTGGGCAAATCTTCGTCAGGAAAATCAATCGCTGCTTCCAACATTGCCGAATTTTCAATCAAACGAAAACGCCAATCTTCGTAAATTTCTCCGAGCTTTCCTTCAAGTTGACGCAGGGCTTGCTTGTGCTGCGCCGCAGTTTCGGCAGCGATTAAATCGGGAATCGCTTCAGCTTGCACCAAATCGAGTTTGCCGTTTAAAAAAGCGCGTTTGGAAAATTCTCCAGCCTCGGCAAACCTTACATCTTCAAGGTTGGACAAGATCTCAAAAATTTTTTTGGCAATGAAAGGCGAGGCGTGAATTGAAATTTCGGCAACATCTTCGCCGGTGAAACTTTTGGGGGACTTAAAAAATGACACCAAAACTTCGTCAATAATTTCGGCGGTTTGTGGGTCGCGAATTTTTTGGAAGGAAACTTTTTGGTGTTGTGGCGTGCCGTGAAAACCAAGGCTATTTAGACAGTCGATAGTTTGTGAGCCAGAGATGCGAATCACTGAAATTCCGGCGCGAATTGAAGAGGTAATTGGAGCGAAAATTGTCGTCATTTTGAATATTTTTGAATTTTGTAGGCCAAGTACAAAATTGGCTTTTGCTCAGTAAAATCAGGGGTTTGGAGATTTGAATCTACGGAAAAAGTGGTGCCATTTCTAGACCTTCTTTTTCGTCAAAGCCAAAAACAATATTCATATTTTGCACGGCTTGGCCAGATGCGCCTTTGCACAAATTATCGATTACTGAGACAATAATTACTTTATTTGCGGTTCTGGCTTTTTTGACTGCAATCACGCAGAAGTTGGTTCCAACCACATCTTTAATATTTGGCTCGCCATCAATCACATTCACAAAAGGCTCGTCCTCATATTTGGTTTGCAGGCAATTTTTAATATCTTCGACAGAAAATTTTGGATTAATTTTGGCGTAAATTGTTGAGATAATTCCGCGATTAATCGGCAAAAGATGTGGTGTGAAATCGATTTGAATTTTGGCTTTGGCGGCTTTGCCAAGCTCTTGTTCAATCTCGCCCATATGTCTGTGTTTGCCTACAGAATAAGCCTTTACCGACTCATTAACTTCGCAAAATAAATTGCCTTGTTTGACTGATCTGCCGGCGCCAGTGGTTCCTGAATGTGAATCAATAATGATGTCGTGATTTTCAATTAGATTATTTTCCAAAAGCGGAATCAAAGGAAGCAAAGCCGAAGTTGGGTAGCAACCAGGGCAGGCGATTAAATTCGATTTTTTAATTTTGTTTCTGTGGATTTCAGAAAGTCCGTAAACGGCTTGCGGCTGTAAGTCTTTTGCGATGTGTTCGTGCTCGTACCATTCTTGGTAATCTTCAGGATTTTCTAATCTGAAATCAGCAGAAAGATCGATAATTTTTAGGTGCGAATTTTTTGGATCAGCCAAAAGTTTTTTAAAAGTTTCTTGCGAAGTTGTGTGCGGCAAGCATCCAAAAACCACGTCGATTTTAGTAAAATCAACTTCATCAATTTTAGTGAGGGCAGGCAAATTGTAATGAACCAAATGCGGATAAAGCTGCTCAATTTTTTGTCCGGCATTGCTATTGGCAACGAGCGCGGCGATTTCCACTTTTTTGTGGTTAAGCAAAATTCTGATAAGTTCTGCGCCGGTGTAGCCTGAAGCGCCAATGATTGCGGCTGAGATTTTTTTCATTGTTAAAAATTAATTTTGTTAGCAGTTATTTGCCGAAAATAATCGTTTAGATCATTTTCTCGGATGGCTTTTGCGGTATTCTTTCGGCAGTTGAAACGCTCCGCGCCAAATTCCAAGTTTTTGTTTTTTGGCGGACTCTTCTAGTGCGTCCATTTTTTCGTCGGATTCGGTGAAGTTGTAAATCACCGCCATTCCGTTTTTTACTAGTTCTTCATTAATTGAAACTCCGTCGACAAAACATTTGGAAAGAAAACGGTCGTATTTGTCTCTTTCGGCGTAAATACATTGTACATTTCGTTTTTGTGCTAACTCAACCAAGAAGTCACGACTGACTTGGCCGCAGCTGTATTCTTTGTTTTTTTCGTCGAAGCAAGTTTGGTTGTATTCTGGCGCATCGAGGCCGAAAAGTCGCACTTCGTTTATTCCAACTTTTAGTGAATCGCCGTCAATTACCGAAGTTTTTCCCGAGAAGTTTTTGTTAAATTGCAAATGCGATTTAACGCGAAAATATTGGCTTTGCGAGCTTGCTGGTTGCGACGTGGCAATTTGAAAAAGCACGATGCAAAAACAAGTCAAAAAACCAGCAGTAAAAATATTTTTAAAAATTTCCACTAATTCTCCAGAGTCAACATTGTCATGACTAGCCTAATCATTAGCTCTTTGTTTTTTGGATCAGATTCTGCAATCAAAAGCGTCAGAGCGGCAAGGCCAATTTCATTAATAATTGGCTGATTATTTTTGCCGATTAGGCGGTTGTTTTGATTTAGAAAATCAACAAACAAAAAAGCAGCGCTGCGTTTATTTCCGTCAACAAATGGATGATTTTTAATCACAAAATAAAGCAGATGTGCCGCCTTAGATTCAATTGAAGGGTAGGCGGGTTTTCCAAAAACTGTTTGCTCTAAATTTCCTAAAATTGCTTCAAGCGTGTCACCGCGTTCGCGGGCAAAAAGATCAGTCGCCTGTTTGCGTGAGATTAAATCTTTTTTAAGATTGGCTAAAGATGTGCGAGCTTCTTTTAAACTTGGTAATTTTCCGCCTTTTTTAGCTTTAGGCTCATCTAACAAACCCTCGTCGTAGCGCTGCAAAATTAGAAACGCTTGGGTGTAGCGCGAAATCACGTCAATTAATCCACGGCTAGAATCAAAATCGAGAGGAGGACTTTTTGCCGCCTTGCGCACCAATTCCAAAGCTGTTTCAAGCTCGCGCGCATTTTCTTCGAAGCGCTGACGATTGATGGTGAAGCCTTGAACAAGATGATCTTTTAAAGTCTTGGTTGCCCACTGGCGAAAGTGGGTTCCTTGTTTTGAATTAACCCGATATCCAACTGATAGAATAGCATCCAGATTAAAATATTCGACCTGATAGGTTTTGCCGTCAGCAGCAGTTGTTGCGTTTTTTGCAACAACTGAGTTCTTATCTAATTCTTGGTCTTTAAAGATTTTGCTTAAGTGGCGCGAAATTACCGATTTGTCACGATCAAAAAGATCTGCAATTTGTTGTAGGCTGAGCCAAAGGGTTTCGGCATTGAGTTTTACTTCGACAGTTTTGTTCGAGTTTTGATAAATGACGATTTGTGATTGTGGTTTTTTCATATGGTTTGTGTGGTTGTGGTTTTTTAGTAATCAGATCTGTCATCCCAAACGAAATGAGGGATCTCTTTAGTTTAGGATGACAGATTTTATAGATTGGCTCTATTTAGCTTCTCACCAAACGATGATAATCATCCATCAAATCAAGCGTCATTTGGTTTGGTTCTGGATATTTATGCTTGTCTTCGATTGAGCCGACACGAGTTATTTCAGCAGCAGAGCCCGTGATGAAAACGTCAGCGGCGTCATTTAATTCTTCCGGTTTGATGTGACGTTCCACAACTTTAATGCCGCGTTTTTTGGCAAGTTCAATCACTGTCAAGCGTGTGATTCCATTTAAGAAAGCATCTGGAAGTGGCGTGTGCAATTCGCCATTTTTCATTACTAAAAATAAATTAGCTCCAGTTGCTTCAGCCAAATAGCCGCGATAATCAAGCATCAAAGCATCGTTAAAACCTTCACGTTCAGCTTCGTGCTTAGAAATTGTGCAAATCATGTAAAGACCCGCAGCTTTGGCTGCAACTGGTGCGGTTTCGGGAGAAGGGCGTTTGTATTTAGCGAATTTTAATTTTAATCCGGCACGGCGAGCCTCTTCCGAGTAGTAAGGAGGCCAAGGCCAGCAAGCCACTGACACGTGAATTTTGTTGCCTTGCGCTGAGATCGCCATTTTTTCAGAACCACGCCAAG
>CAIUFU010000040.1 GCA_903898475.1 uncultured Alphaproteobacteria bacterium
ATATATTTTCTCCCTTTGATGGTAAAATGTAATTCCCCAGGAGAATCTTCCAAAAAAGTACGCCCAGTTATGTCTGTAATGTGTAGTTTTTTACCTTGGGTTGGCACAAATTTTGCTAGTATTCGCCAGGAAGGATTCAAAGAGAAATGGTCAATTCCTTTAAAATTACGCACATATTCTCCGTCTAAATCACGAAGTCGGAGCGCATACTGATTCCCTCGTTTCAGGATAAAAAAACGCAAAGATTTATGAGCCAAAACTACTGGCATTACATCTTGATAAATGATTGCTTGCATTACGGGTCGGCCCATGCTAACTACTTGATTCGCCGAATTTGACCGAAAGGTAACGATGTCTTTTTCTAAAATAATCTTACCCAAAAATGAGTCTGAATGTTCCGATGGAAAAACAAAATCATTTTTTTGATCAGAACCGATGGTATTTTCTCCCTCTTTTAACCAAAACAAACCGGCTAAATTAAGCCAACCATTTTCATGTTTCAGGCTATCAATCCGGATTTTACGAAATGCCACTATTTCTTTTTTATAAGCGCTTTTTTGTGAAAACGCAGCAAATGAAACCAGAAATAACATATAGGTTAAAACCCTCATAAAGTTTCTACATAATTTTTAAAATTAGTCAAAATCGCTTGCCAGCCTGCTTGTTGGAGCTCATGTGAGTTTTCTAACTCGGGCTCAAAAAACTCTTGTAAAATAGTTTCTTGGCCTTTCGACTCGAATTTCACTGACATTTTTCTACCATCTCCCAAAACAATTTCTAGACTTTTCTCAATTTTTATTTGCTGAAAAGTTCCCCAAAAATCAAACTCAAAAGAACCATCTTTTGCTGCCATGATGTAGTGAAATTCTCCGCCTAGGATAAGGTCACTCGTCGCTTTTGGACAATGCCAATCAGCCGAGGCAAAATTCCAATGAACCACTTGTAAAGGGTTCGTAAAACAGTCCCAAACTGTTTCTAATGAAGCGCTAATTTGTGTTTCTACTTGTAACATATTCTTTATTTACTCATTTGTGCATCTACAACCGCTATAGCTATCATGTCCACAATTTCTCTAGTGGACGAACCTAGTTGCAAAACGTGGACCGTCTTTTTAAGTCCCAATAAAATAGGTCCTATTTTTTCAATTCCTGCAATTTCTTTGACCAAATTATAGGCAATATTGGACGATGATAAATTAGGGAAAATTAAGACATTGGCTCCTTTTTCGGCCAATTCACTAAATGGATGATTCTCTTTTAAAAGTTCCCTATTAAAAGGTAAATGAGCTTGTATTTCGCCATCCACAATCATATTAGGGTTTCTTTGCTTTAATATTTGGACTGCGGCCTTCATTTTTTTGGCATCCTCGCCTTCGGCACTTCCAAAATTTGAATAGGTAATTAAAGCGAGACGAGGCTTGATATTAAATTTTTCAACTTGCTTGGCCGACAGCTCCGCGATTTCCACTATTTCCTCTGCACTTGGATTAAAATTTACGGTTGTATCAGCTAAAAATAAAGGGCCAAAACGCGTCATCAAAATATACATACCTGATACTTTTTGCACTCCCTCTTTTCTGCCAATCGCTTGCAATGCAGGCCGAACAGTATCTGGATAATTACGACTCATTCCGCCAATCATGGCGTCCGCATCTCCGGTACTGACC
>CAIUFU010000041.1 GCA_903898475.1 uncultured Alphaproteobacteria bacterium
ACGGCCCATCAGGTTTGCCCCATATTGGCACCTTTGGCGAAGTGGTGCGCACTGCATTCGTGCGTTACGCTTTTTCTTGCATTGCGCCGCAAATTCCAACTCGCATGTTTTGTGTTTCTGACGATATTGATGGGTTGCGCAAAGTGCCGGATAATGTGCCTAACCAAGAAATGGTGCGCGCTAATTTGGGTCGCCCGCTTACCTCGGTGCCAGATCCTTTCGGCACTCACGAATCTTACGGCCACAACATGAATTCGCGCCTTCGCGCTTTTTTAGATTCATTTGGTTTTGATTACGAATTCATCAGCGCCACTGAAAAATATAAGTCCGGTGCCTTTGATTCTACAATGTTGCGCGTGCTTGAAAAATATGAAGAGTTGATGGATCTAATGCTGCCAAGCCTCGGTGCCGAACGTCAAGAAACTTACAGCCCATTCATGCCAATTGATCCAGAATCTGGCATCGTTATCGACAAAGGTGTTAAAGGCATCAACAAAGCCAAAGGAACTGTCATTTATTTAGACGCAAATGGTGTTGAAAAAGAAATTCCCGTAACTGGCGGCAATTGCAAATTGCAGTGGAAAATCGATTTCGGCGCCCGCTGGTTTGGCTTAGGTGTTGATTACGAAATTTATGGAAAAGATCACCAACCAAACGAAATAATTTACCGCAGAGTTTGTGAAATCTTGGGCGGTGTGCCTCCGGTCAATTTCACTTACGAAATGTTTTTGAGCGACACCGGTGAAAAAATTTCTAAATCCAAAGGCAATGGCATCTCGGTTGAAGATTGGTTAAAATATGCACCAGCTGAATCGATGAGCCTTTTCATGTATCAAAAACCAAAGACCGCAAAACGTCTTTATTTTGACGTGATCCCAAAAGCGATGGATGAATATTTAACTTTTGCCGCAGCTTTTGCCGGACAAGAAGAGGCGGCACAGCTTGATAATCCTGCTTTCCACATTCACTCAGGAAAAGTTCCAACAACTAATTTTAGTTTAACTTACTCGCTTTTGTTAAATTTGGCGAGCGCTTGCAACCCTGAAAATGACTCGGTTCTTTGGGGCTTTATTTCGAAATATCAGGATGGTCTTTCAAAAGAAAACTCACCACTTTTGGCAAAAATGGTGGCGAGTGCCATCAACTATTACGACGACTTCATCAAGAAAAATAAAAAATATCGTCACGCCACCGACTCAGAAAAATCAGCGCTTCACGAGCTAATGGAGGTGATAGAAAGCGCCACTGACGAACAAAAAAATGACGGCGCTTTATTGCAAAATTTAGTTTTCCAAGTTGGCAAAAATCACGGATATGAAAAAAATATGCGTGACTGGTTTTTAGCTTTGTATCAAATCTTACTTGGCTCAGACCAAGGCCCGCGCATGGGTTCGTTCATTGCGCTTTTTGGCATCGATAATTTTATCAAATTAATAAATGACAGAATCTAATCCATTTTCACAGGAAGAAGATTTAGAGTTTGCGCAAAATCTGACAGATTTAAAAGATTTTGCTGCGAGCTTTTCGGCGGCTGATTTTGTTTTGCCAAATCCCAAAGAAGCAAACCCAAAAGTCTTGCAAATATTGGAGGCGTTGCCAAGAAAGTTGCAGGAATATGTGCAAGAACTTCGTCAAATGGAAGAGCAAGTCACTAAAGAAAAAGCGCAAGAAACAACTACAGAAGGAACACGCGAAGAAGAGGAAAAAAAACGTAAAGAAAGAAAAGCAAGAGAACAGCGCGTTGAAAAATTAGCGCAGGAAATTTTTATTATTTCATGTGCTTCCAACAAGCCGATTGATAAAACTAAGAAAGAATTTTCAGATTTTTTAGACAAATATAATCTGGGAAAAAAACTCAATGAGTTTGGTGAAAATGGCCTGAGCCCAGCGGCGGCAACGATGATTTCGGGAAAGAATGATTTAGACAAAGCCGCAGATTTAGAAAAATTGGTGGAAGCTGGTGTTAATATTTCCAAAAAAGATTTTAAAGATGCAGGCAATAAAAAAAGTGAAATAGAAAGAGAAGAGGGCGGGCGAGTTCGTCAAAGAGGTGGTCGAGAAATTGGCTCAAGAAAAGAAAGTCAAACTGATGGCGATTCTAGGCCAGATGGGCGAGCGCAAGCGATGGAAAGAGAGGCAGAGCGCCAAGCCAGAGAGCAAAGTCAAATTGTTGAAGCTGGAATTGCTTTGGAATTTCACCAAATCGGCATGTTGCAAATTCGTGATAGTTTGAGAAGACAAGCTGCGGCAAATCAAAAAGAGCGAGCTGCAAAGAAGGAAGCTGAGCAAGCTCAGGCTAAGATTTCACAAGAATCAGAAAAGGAAAAAACCCAAATTGTCGAAACTGCAAAAGAGCAATCGCAAGCGCCAAAACAAGATAGATCGGCAGAGAGAACAGCCTTAGAGCAAATTTTAGGAATTTCTTTGAGTGAGAAAGGTTTGGATTCGATGCTTACTTCAGCTGTGCAAAATGGCCAAGCAACTCTAGCGCTTTTATTGGTGCGCTATGGAGCCAATGTTAATCACAAAGAAGACGGCGTTAGAACTGTCGTGGAAATTGCAGCGGCGAGTGGCAATAATTCTTTAACGATGATTTTGTCGGAGCGGGCAAATCCGGATACAAGAAATGCGGTGATTAGTGCGAATCCAAATTTGAGAGAGATGATTGAGAGAGTGCCTGTGACTTCTGAATCTAGAGAGCAAGTGCAGAAAGGGGTTGTTGAATCTGCGGTGAAAGAGGCTCGACCTGAAATACCCTTGTCAGTTTTTAGACCATTTTCTCCTCCTACTTTAACAGGCGAAAAAGTTGACGCTAGTAAGGTGGTGACAAGATTATCAGAGAGTAGTTCTCCATTGCTTAGAAGTGGTGGTGGAAGAGGTGGTCCAAGTTCTGTAGCTGCTTAGATATTTTACGCCACGCCCAAAGCCTGAATTTCAGAAATTAACTTTCTGAAACTATCAGTTTCGTAATTATCGTGAACTCCTTGCAACACAGATGTTAAGCGCTCCAAACCCATGCCGGTGTCGATGCAGGGTTTTGGCAATTCGATCATTTTGCCATCTTTGTGTTTTTCAAATTGCATGAAAACCAAATTCCAAATCTCAATAAAACGATCGCCATCTTGGTCTTTGCTGCCCGGAACATCGCCGAAAATTTTATCGCCGTGGTCATAAAAAATTTCTGAGCAAGGGCCGCACGGGCCAACATCGCCCATTGACCAAAAGTTGTCGTCAGTTGCGATGCGGATGATTTTTTCTTGGGGCAGGCCAGCGATCTTTTTCCAGAAATCGGCAGCCACATCATCATTGTGATAAACCGTGACCAAAAGCTTGTCTTTGTTGATCTCGAGCTCTTTGGTTAAAAAATTCCAAGCGTAAAAAATGGCTTCTTCTTTGAAATAATCGCCGAAAGAAAAATTGCCCAACATTTCAAAAAAAGTGTGATGACGAGCGGTGAAACCAACATTGTCGAGATCATTATGCTTGCCGCCAGCGCGTACACATTTTTGCGAAGTTACAGCGCGTTTAAATTTTGGCACTTCAACGCCGGTGAAATAATTTTTAAACTGATTCATGCCCGCATTGGTGAACATCAAAGTCGGGTCGTTATGCGGCACTAAAGATGAAGATGCGACAATCTCGTGACCATTAGCTGCGAAATAATCGAGAAATTTTGTGCGGATTTGATTGGTTGAAAGCATGCGTAAAATTTTTTAGTTGTAAGTAAGGCAAGCTATAAGCCGGATTTTGTATCTGATTTCTCAAACGACAGTCATTCATCTAGGATTAGCGTCGCCGCTAACCTCAAGCAACCTACCCGAGTGACGATGGCGAGGACATCTGTTCATTGAAGAACTTGCCACTCCTATTTGGTCTTGCTCTAAATAGGGTTTTTCCAAATGCATGTTACCATGCAAGCGCGTGAGCCTTTACCTCGCGTTTTCACCCTTACTGGCCCGAAGGCTTAGCGGTATATTCTCTGTGACACTTTCCCTCAGAATTTCTAGTTTATTCAAAATTCTGGTCAGCCGTTAACTGATATTTTTCCTCGCTAGAGTCCGGACTTTCCTCTAGTTTTCAAACTTGTTGCCAAGTTAAAACCAGCGACCATCCACTTGCCTTACAAGATCGCGAAATTAAGGTGCCGCGCCTTTCAAAGCAATACGCATATTTCTCAATTTCATGAAAACAGTTCTCTCAGGAATTCAGCCCACGGGAAATTTACATCTTGGAAATTACCTCGGCTCAATCGCTAACTGGATTGACTTGCAAACAACCCACCGCTGCATTTTTGGCGTGATGAATTTGCACGCGATTACTTTGCCGCAAGATCCAAAAGAGCTACAAAAAAATGTGATGGACGCAACTGCGGTTTATCTGGCTTGCGGTTTAGACCCAAAAAAATCGACAATTTTTGTGCAAAGTGAAGTGGCCCAGCACGCAGAATTGGCGTGGGTTTTGGGAACAATTACGCCGATGGGATGGTTGAACAGGATGACGCAGTTTAAGGAAAAATCTAAAAGACCAGATGATTTTGCTGATGTTGTAGAGAATTTAAGAAAGCAGATAGTTAAGCAAATTGAGGATAAAAGTTTTGGTCTAAACCACGTACAACAAGTTTTGGCCGAGAATATTTTGTCTAGCGCTTCTGAGAGAAAAGAATTTGAGGCGGCTAACCTCGGGCTCTACTCCTACCCAGTTCTAATGGCATCCGACATTTTGCTTTACAAGGCAGATTTAGTGCCGGTTGGCGAAGATCAAAAACAACATCTTGAATTAACTCGTGATCTTGCGGGTGCCTTTAATCGTCGCTACAGCACCGAATATTTTAAATTGCCTGAGCCGATGATTTTAAAGGCGGTGAAGCGCATTATGTCGCTGCAAGATGGCGCTAGAAAAATGAGTAAGTCGGATGAATCAGATTTGTCGCGCATCAATTTAGAAGATTCAGCGGAAGTAATTTTGAAAAAAGTTAAGAAGGCAAAAACCGATTCGCTTGCCACAATTAATTTTGATGAAGCGCGTCCAGAAATTTATAATTTGCTAAATATCTTTTCAGCGGCCTCAGGCAAGCTTCCAGAAGATATTGCCAAGGAATATGAAACGGCAGGAAATGGCAAATTTAAAAATGATTTAGCCGAAAGTTTGATCGAAAAATTGCGCCCGATTCAAGAAAATTTAGCTCGATTTAAGCAAGATCCGCGCTACATCCGCCAAGTTTTGGATGAAGGAAAAAATCAGGCGAGTGAAATTGCCAAAAAAACCCGAAATGAAGTTTTCGGAATTGTTGGTCTTTAAATAAAAATAAGTATGTACGAAATACCTACAAATTTAGAAGAAGAAATTTTGCGTTTGAAACGCGAACAAAACGCCGTGATTTTGGCGCATTATTATCAGGATGCTGAAATCCAAGACATTGCTGATTTTGTTGGCGATTCGCTTGATCTCTCGCGCAAAGCTGCGTCAACTGACGCTGATGCGATCGTATTTTGCGGCGTAAAATTTATGGCCGAAGTTGCCAAAATTTTGTCGCCTTCAAAGAAAGTTTTAATACCAGATCTAAAAGCTGGCTGCAGCCTAGAAGATTCTTGCCAACCAATTCCATTTGCTGAATTTCGCAAAAAACACCCAAAAGCAATTGTCGTGACCTACATCAATTGCTCTGCTGATATCAAGGCTTTGTCTGACATTATCGTCACCTCAACTAATGCCAAAAAAATCATCGAGCAAATTCCTTTGACCCAAGAAATTATTTTCGCACCCGACCAACATTTGGGTCGCTATTTGATGAAAGAGACTGGCCGCAAAATGATTTTGTGGAATGGCAGTTGCATCGTTCACGAACAATTTAGTGAAAAAGAATTGGTGAAGTTGGTAGTAAATTATCCAACTGCTAAAGTTATTGCGCATCCGGAATGCCCGGAAGCTTTGCTTGCACACGCACATCACATTGGCTCAACTTCATCTTTGCTGCAATTTGCTGGAGAAAATCAAGGTGGAGAATTCATCGTTTTGACTGAGCCGCATATTATCCATCAGATGCAGCGTTTGAATCCGACTGGTAAATTTTACGATTGTCCCTTTGTGGATCGGGCGGGATGTACATTGTGCAACACTTGTCCATACATGGAGTTGAACACGTTGGAGAAGCTTTATTTGGTGATGAAATATGGTGATAAATCTGGGTGTGGTGGAGAGTTGGTAATGGAGGAAAGCTTGCGGATAAAAGCTGAAGCCCCTTTGCGAAAAATGCTCTCAATGTCTTAGAGAGCATTTTTTAATTACGCCGATTCCTAAAAATTAGTAGCGAATAATTACCACGCCTGAGCCTCCCACGCCAGCGCCGCCACCGCCACCGCCGCCAAAGTTAGCAGTACCAGTTCCGCCTCCCGTTAGGCCGGCTCCACTTTTTCCCGTTCCGGCATTAGTTCCCCCAGCAGCACCAGTAGAGCCTTGTCCACCGCCACCCGAGCCATAAACTTGAGCGCTTCCGGTGATTAAATTGCTTAATCCGGCACCACCGGCGCCTGCAGTATTGCCGGAAGGTCCAGAACTTGCTCCGCCAGCGCCACCACCACCCGCCGTACCATTGCCGGTACCACATAGTGCAGTTGAGGCGCTGATATTTCCGTAAAGAGTAACTGAGCCGCCAGTTCCGCTAGCAGTACCTCGTGTAGCGCTTCCTCCGCTTGAATTACAAGCATGTCCGCCAACTGAGCCACCATTAGAACCGTTGCCTTGATTACATCCGCCGCCGCCGCCACCACCATAAGCGGTGATTGACATGCCGCTGCCAGATAATGTGCTATTAACACCATTGCCTCCACCACTACCGCAGCCACCGCCACCGCCATTGCCACCATTACCGATAGTGATCGAATAAGATGCTGCATTTAAGGAGGCGCTTACAACAGAAACAACGCCACCACCACCACCGCCACCACCAAGTGTTGAGCCATGGCTACCGCCACCACCACCACCACCTACAACCAGAATTTGCACACCAGTTTTTGTGGCTGTACAAGTCAAAGTTCCAGCTGAGGTAAATCTATGAATGGTTGATCCCGGAACCGAAGAGGTGTCGACAGTGCCGCCGGAGCAAGCTGGAGAAAGCGTGCATGATCCACTAGTTTGGGCAAATGAAGCATTGTTACAGGTATAATTGACGGTTCCGACATATCCTGAAGCGTTACAGGTAATTGAAGTACTGCCGTGATTTACTGGGGTGCTTGCGGTAATTCCGGTAATGCCGCTAATAGTGCAATTTTGGTAGCATTGATTTGAGGCAAAAGTGTATCCAGAAGCACAGCTATTACAGGTGCCTGACGTCACAGAAAAACTGCCGCCAGAGCATGAGTAATTAATTGAAGTTGCGCTGTTGAAGTTGGTGGCGTTGCAAGTCAAAGAGCCAGTTCCGGCCGCAACTGTGGTGCTATTGACACCAACTGTAGATCCTGAAGAGCAGCTGACTTGGCAGGTGCCGCTGACCATAGAATATCCGCTGGCACAGCTACTACAGCTAGAGCCGGTATATCCAGTAGCGCAAGCGCATGAACCGGAGGTGCTTAATGTTCCTGAAGAAGGGCAGGTATAGCTTACCGAGCCAGTATATCCCGCGGCAGCGCAAGTTAGAGAGCCGCTTCCCGCAGTGACTGATGCGGTTGATACACCCGCAACCGATACGCTGCATGATTTTATACAATTTGAACCAGATAAGGCGTAGCCGCTTGGACAAGATACTGAGCTGCCAACGTAGCGTACGATTACTATCCCGCTACTTCCAGCGCCAGATGAATTATTGTTAGACCCGCCACCACCATTACCTGCACTGCCACCAGCCGAAGATCCGGTGCCACCAGCATTTGATGTGCTGTAAGCAGTGCCACCAGCGCCACCAAGACCAGAAGATCCACCAGCGCCGCCAGCTCTGTTGCTGTTACCACCACTTCCGCCGCCGCCAGCTGCGTAAGTTACGGCATTTCCGCTAATTGAGTTAGAGATGCCATTTCCACCAATCCCACCATTTGTCGAGTTAGAATTTCCACCCGCGCCACCCGCGCCACCGCCACCGGCAGCGTTGTAAGGGTCTGAGCTAATAGGTGTTCCACCGGCGCTACCGTAAAAGTTGGTGCCATTAGTTTGAGCAGTTTGGGTTGTAGATCCACCAGATGCGCCAAACGCGCCACCACCGCCACCACCAGATCCTCCAGTATTACCATTTGTGGTGGTGGATCCATTCCAAGTTCCTCCATAGCCGCCGCCAAGCGCGGTCATGGTTCCAAATACTGAATTAGCACCGTTATTTCCGTTACTTCTTGTAGCCACAGAAGTGCCACCGGCGCCAACAGTTACTGAAATTGCTGAAGTGCCAATTGGATAAGATGAGCTATAAACAACACCGCCACCACCACCACCGCCACCACCGCCTTGATCGCTTGCAGCACCACCAGAGGCTCCACCACCAACTACTAACACTTGCGCTGATCTTGATGAAGAGCAGGTTAGGGAGCCGGAAGCTGTAAATTTGTGAATCACGGATCCGCTTACCGTGCTGGTATCAATTGTACCACCACTGCATTGCGGGGATGAAGCGCCGCTGGCGCAGGCATAAAGTGTATCAAAAGTTCCAGAGCTACAGGTGTAAGTGATGCTTCCTGAATAACCGGATTGGTCGCAACTAAATGTTCCTGAAGCCGAGGTGACGGAAGTAGTGCTAGCACCTGTGATGCTAACGCTGCAACCATTTGGCAGGCAACTGGTGCCTTGTAAATAATAGCCCGAGGCACATGCACAAGATGAGGCACCTGTAAGTGTTAAATTAGTACTAGAGCAAGTGTAAGGAAGCGATCCGGTGAAATGTGCTGAGGTGTTGCAGGTTAGAGAGCCCGAACCATCAGCCACAGAAGTGGCGGATATTCCTGTAGTCGTTGGAACGGCGCAGGTGTTTGGCACACAGCTACCACTTTGCAAATAATAACCGCTGTCGCACGCACATGACGAGGCGCCGCTAAAGGTTAGTACACTATTAGAGCAAGTGTAAGAAAGAGATCCGGTAAAGTGATCGGAAGTATTGCAGGTTAGAGAACCTGATCCATCAGAAACTGAAGTAGATAATATTCCGGCGGTGCCACTTGGAATGCTGCAGGTTGCGGTGCATCCGGTAAGAGTAATCATGCCATTGGTGCAAGAGCCGCCAGCTACTGATCTTAGGATTGGGCTGTTCCATTTTTTGCCTAAATAGTCTTCAATCGATTTTCTTTCTTCATCTTCTAGGTTGCGGGCGAACATTACTATTTCACCAATCTGGCCATTATAATCTTTGCCAATTTTGAGAGAGGACAAGTTGGAAAGGTTGCTGGTGTCAGGGCTGGTTGCGGCAAGTATGCCGTTAATATAGATTTTTTTTCCGGTTAATTTGTTGTGAGTAAAAGCGAAGATTCTTGGTTTTCCCAAAGAGTCTGAATAGGGAGAAACTGAGGCGGTATAGACATTGTCGCTAGATTGTGAATGACGAATATTGCCGTCCGCGCTATAGCCCAAAGTCAGATTACGGTTAGTAATTGAATCGTTGGCTGAGGAGACGTCGCCGATAAAATAATTGCCGTTTTTATCGCTATCTCTTTGTTCGAGAATGATGATCGTGTAGTCGGTATTATTTAGCCCTGAACCGTCAACATCTAGATAAGAGTTAGTGCCATCGAATTTTACAGCTTGGATATAATTAATACTGTTGGAATAGATCGGACTATTTGGCGAAGAGGATTGAATGGCATTATTTTTGGTGGCACTGTTCTTTAAATCATACCAAGCGGTGAGTGAAGAGCTGTTACTGCTTTCTGACTCGTTGAAACTCTGATCCATACTACTTTCTAACCATAATACCGAATCAGTAATTCCCTGTACAGGCGAAGATAAGGTTAGATTTTGCGCTGCAGCAATTTTAAATTTTTTTATCAGCTTATTGCCCGCAAAAATTCCAGCGGCAAGCGCGCCTATTATCACAAGCACAACCGCAGCTTCTAATAGCGTGAAGCCTCTTTTTTTATGGTTTAGTTTTTTTGGCATTTGGGGAGAAGAGTTTTGAGGGATAAGTTTTGCTTAGAAAAATATCAGTTACCGCCTTTTCTTGAGCAAGAAAATTCTACCTAGATTTCGTCAGTTTTTTAACTGTAGCGCAGAAGTTCTACTCCACCAAAAACGTAATCGATTTCAAATATTCACTTTCTTTCAAAGCTGGATTAATTGGGTGATCAAAGCCCGCACCTGAAGTGCGAATTAATTTCGCCTTACGATTGGCTTTGCGAAATCCATCATTGGCAGCTGCAAGCAAATCACTCAAAGTCGCGTTGTGCGAGCATGAAGTTAGCATCAAAATGCCATTTTTCTTCACCAATTTTGCTGAAAGTTTTACCAATTTTTCGTAACCTTTTAAGCCCACGAAAAAATCTTTTTTCGATTTTACAAAAGCTGGTGGATCAAGCAGTACGATGTCAAATTCTCTTTCTTGAAATTGTGGATTTTCCAAAATGTCGTAAACTTTGTCGCAGATAATTTCGCTATATTCGTCGAGATTATTTAGCGCCAAATTGGTTTTCAAATGTGCCAAAGCATCTTCCGATGAATCAATAAAAGTCACAGATTTAGCGCCATTTTTCAAAGCGTTAATACCGAATCCACCTTGGTAACAAAAGGCGTCAAGCACGGTGCAATCTTTGGCTAGGGTGCCGATAAATTTGCGATTTTCTCTTTGGTCAAAAAACCAGCCAGTCTTTTGGCCGCCTTTGACGTCAACCGCAAATTTCAAACCATTTTCTTCAATTTCAATTGAGTCGGCAATTTCGCCTTTGATGGTTTTGCTGTAGAGTTCCAAGCCTTCAAACTTTCTGCTTTCAACGTCATTTCTAAAAAAGATCGCAGCTTTTGGAAAAAGTTTTTCGAGTGCGGCAATTAATAGGGGAGAAAGTTTCTCCATTCCGGCAGTTGAAATTTGGCAAGAGAAAATATCGCCAAAGCGGTCAACGACAAGGCCTGGTAAAAAATCAGCTTCCGAGTGAATTAAACGGTAGAAAGGTTTGTCGAAGAATTTTTCACGCAAAGCAAGAGCGTCAGAAATTCTTTCGATGAAAAAAGCCTCATCAATTTCTTGGCTTAAATCGTAAGTTAAAATGCGCGCTGCGATCAAGCTGTGTGAGTTGAAATAAGCGACAGCGAAATCGTCATCTTTATTGATTTGAACTGTAACAACTGAGCC
The DNA here is from genome assembly GCA_903898475.1 of uncultured Alphaproteobacteria bacterium. Classification (GTDB taxonomy): domain Bacteria; phylum Pseudomonadota; class Alphaproteobacteria; order Rickettsiales; family UBA1997; genus UBA2645. The sequence goes on from CAIUFU010000041.1 coordinate 11,252, forward strand.
TTTTTCGAGGCCTTTTAGTGAAGGGAAATTTTCGATCTCGTTGGAGAAAATCCACGGATGGCCTTTGACTACTCTAAGTTCGTTGTGGCGTTTAATTTTTAATTTGGTGTTGGCGATTTTCATGTTTTGTAAGTGAATTAAGTGTCATCAAAAAGTCATAGGTCC
>CAIUFU010000042.1 GCA_903898475.1 uncultured Alphaproteobacteria bacterium
AGATTATGGAGGAGATTGCGAATTGTTATACTACAAGAATGATGGTTACAGAATTGAGTCCTCAGCTTCTTTATTCATTTACAAACTGCTCTATCCAAACACAAACTCATTTTCCAAAGAAAGAGTTTGTATGATTAGTATGAACTAAAGTTTTTAATTTTTAGTAACCTATGTAACCAGTGGTAACACCATGTTAAATTTCAACACCATTACCGAAGAATCCGATTATAACTCTTTACGTTTTAAACTCATCTCTGGAGCAGAAGAAAAGAATCATATAAAATTACTTCCTTACTTGGATCCTAAATTCATTCCATCAATCGGCGTTGGAATGAATCTAAGAGTGAAAAAGATTTTTGATGAATTCGTTGTAGGAATATTAGGAGTTCAAAAATCAGAGCCTTATTACAACAAAATCAAAAAAGTTATTTTATCTCCTTACACTGATCAAGATAAGCTTATTATAGATCTAGACGCTATAATGCTTGATAGAGCTTCTGACAACTCAATTGTTGGAAATAAAAGAGCCTCCTTTTCCTTCCTAGATACATCCGAAGTAGCAACCGTTTTTGAAACCATAACTCCAATTTACGAAGCCAAGATAGATACATGGTGGAACGATGATCTTAATCAAATTCCAAAATCTTACGAACGTCTAGCTCTTTTCTCCCTAGCTTATAACCAACAGGATACCAAGCCATTACTCAAGCCAGATGGCAAACTTCTCTCCGCAATGCATGCGGGAAATCGCGCAGATGCATGGTATGAGATTCGATACCAATCAAACAAAGATAACTTGCCCGGCCTTGCTGAAAGACGTTATTTTGAAAGCGACGTATTTGGTCTTTATGATGATAGATCAGGAGCGTCAGTCACAACTGAAGAATCAGAATCAGTGCTGCAAATGTATAGTAAGCACGCTACTTACATTAAAGAATATGACGCTCGCAAATGGGGTAAGGATAAAAAATATACTTATTCAGATCAGATAGCTGCGGCTAATGTCGAGATCTATCTTCCTGAACTATCTCCAAAAGTTAAAGGAATTGCCGAATCATTATATCGTGCCAGACAAACAGTGGTATCTAACTACCTTCCATTAGGAAAGGTTAATCAGATTTTAATCTCTTCTGGTTTGGATGATGTGTTAGTTGGAGCTAGATCTAAAAGCGATGCTGTTGTTCTGCCTTTAAAATCAACATCCACCAGAAACCAACAACAACTTCAATCTCAGCAAATACAACAGAAAGCAAAAACGAAATCTTTAGCTTCAGAAGATATTGCAAACGCTGACAATTATTACAGTCCTGCAATAGAAGGAGATGACACTTATTATTCTGAAGCCCTGATTGCAGATGATGATGTAGAAGAAATTTCAGATTTTCCAAGCACTCTAATGATTGGAAAAAGTAGCACTGACACTTTCTACCTTCCATCAATTGCAGGAGATGATTACATTACTTCTTCAGTAAATGACGGCGCGATAAACATTGGTGGCATCAAACTTTCAGGTAACGCCGATCCTAAAACTGGAGCCAACGGAGAAACTTACTACTCACTTTCAAATTATGATCTTCATCAAGTTGGAAGTGACTTAGTTGTTTGCAAACTTGGTGCTGATGTTTCTTCCGCCTCAACTCCTAGAATTACAATTAAGAGTTTTCCATTCACTCAAAGTACTGGAGCCTTCGGAATCACCCTCGGCAAAAAAATGGATAAAACCGCTGGTATTAAAACTGTCACAAAATCTTTACCCAATCTTCTTTCATTGCCACTCGGTGGATTTCCTTCCGGTGCTTCTGTTGACAAATTCTTCGGCATTACTCGCCAATTGAGAGCTGACGGATCAAATAATGAATTAGAAGCGGATTCAATTGCGATGTTTGATTCTTTTGGCAATCAGATCAGTAGCAAAAGTTTGGATGAAGTTTTTAACAAAAATACAGACGCAGATTCACACTTCAAAGGCCTAAAAGCTTCTTCGCCATCTTCATATCTTTGCACCATTTCTTCCAACGGGAAAAAATATTATTTACTAGGCGCCTCAAGCATGGCTTCTTTCAACAAAGTTGTTCAATCACAAGATGGAAGATCATCGCTTGATAGAATTTTTTATTCGCAAGTTGGAGCTTTGCTTCTTGACACCGCCGGCAATGTGGTGTCTTCACAAATTTATGATCAAGGATCTTTTTCTACTCTCGAAGCCGCCGGAACACAATTTTACAGCTTTGGCTTTTCTATCTCAGAAGATCAAAACGATCTGTATATCTATTACGAACGCGACTCTAAATCTGGACCATACGATGATTATAAAGAGGAAATGGTATTTCAGAAAATTGACAAAAACTCTTTGGGAAAAATTGGTGAGCCAATTTCTTACAGTTCATCTTACTGGAGCGAACATGCATCAGTAATCACAGGCAGCAACCATTTCTCACTATTTTATCCTGAATACTTCACATTAGCCAGTGGTACCAAAATTCAAATCTCTGACCGCAGAACCATCACCTCTTCAATTCCTCAACTTCGTGATCTTCTTCCTTCAGAAATTATTCCAAATCATGATTTAGCTGCGGGAGATCAAAAAACTGACACCTCGCTTTCAAAAGCAATTTTGGCTTTTAACGCTGATGAAGAAACTAAACTCTCAGTTACCTCTAACCCCAACTCTCAATTAGCGCTTCTAGGCACCTCACAAAACAGCAACGCCAAAATCAGTTTGCCTGTTGCAAGCAATTCTGAAGTTCAGATTTATTCGGTTAAAAGCAGCGACTATTCGCTAGATGATTTGCTTGATGGAAAATTTAACACTGCCGCCGCAACGCCAATTGATGTTAATGGCGGCAGTTCTGCTCGCAGAAGAAATAGAAGATTAGATGCCACACTTGACGCTAACGGAAATGTTACGAATCTTTTTAATTCTACCGCGGGCAATTCAACTGATGATGGTTTTTATTATTACGGAGATGGCGCAACCGCTGTTGATGATGATTTAACAACTGATGACGTGACGAATGATGATGTTGATCTTTCAGATTCAGAGCAGCTTTTTACGCTGTTGATTTTACCAAATAACCAAACAATTATTTTGGCTGGAGTCAACGCCACAGAACTTGCGAAAACACCGCAGAATTATTACTCAATGTCACTAACACCCACCCCATCTTTAAGCCCAACAAGTTCTAAACCAAGTGTTGCCGTTCCAACTAGAAAGCCAACTACTCAACCAATTTCATTTATGACTAATTACCTTCTCCCTGTTGCAACCGGATCTCAAGTTTCTAACGAGTTTGATGGAACCAACCATTTCGGCATTGATTTTGCTGTTAGCTCCGGTTCTTCGGTTAAGGCGATCAACGCTGGTTTAGTAATTAGAAAAATTGCCAATCATCCAAAATTTGGTAATGTGTTAATCATTGATCAAGGAGACGGCACCGCTGCGCTTTATGCGCATTTAAGCAGCTTTGGCACCACCAATGTTGGTGACGAAATCGCTCAGGGTTCTGAAATTGCACTTTCTGGTGCCACAGCAAATGGCACCCAGCATTTACATTTAGAAATCATCTCCGGATCAACCGCCATTAGCACCATCGCCAACTCTGCTGACCCTGAAATTGGCATCGATGATAATGCTGACCGCACCAACCCACGCCCACTATTTAACACCCGCTACACTGACGCAGAATTCACAAGAACAGTTCTAGGAACCGAAGGAGACAGCCGCGACAATAAGGTGAAAGATGTAGATGGCGCCAGCGACACAATTTTATACGGCAATGCCGGCAACGATAAATACTTTTTCGATTTCACAAAAGATGGCGGATATTTAGCCACACATTACACCATTTCTGACACCGAT
>CAIUFU010000043.1 GCA_903898475.1 uncultured Alphaproteobacteria bacterium
ACACCTACATCGTCACAAACCAATTAAGAACAGTTTTATACATCGGAGTTACCAGCAATTTAGCCGGAAGAATTCTTCAGCACAAAAATGATGATGGTTGTGATTTTACTAAAAAATATCACTGCCGTTATTTGGTTTATTTCGAGGAGTTTGAAAAAATTACCGAAGCGATTGCGCGAGAAAAACAGTTAAAAAGATGGCATCGGGAATGGAAGGTTAATTTGATTAAATCAACTAATCCCAAGCTGCTAGATTTGAGTAAGGAGTTTTGGGAGAGTGAGGGTTAGAACTATTTTAGATCCTGAAACAAGTTCAGGATGACGTGAAAATAGGATGACCTGAAAATGGATGACGTGAAAATAGGATGAGATCTTGTTCCACTCTCTGCGTCATCCTGAACTTGTTTCAGGATCTAAACGTTACAAAAAAACATAAATAAAAAAATGAAAAAAAAATCCTCAAACAAAATGTGGGGCGGCAGATTTGATGCTAAACCTTCTGATTTGATGCAAGAAATTAATCAATCAATCACCTTCGATAAAAAGCTCTACGCACAAGATATTAAAGGATCTACAGCTCATGCAAAAATGTTGGCAAAAATTGGTGTGCTGACTTCATCTGAGGCAAAAAAAATTACTGATGGCTTAAGAAAAATCGAAAAAGAAATCGAAAGCGGCGAGTTTATTTTCAAAATCGAACTCGAAGATATTCACATGAATATCGAATCGCGCCTTAAGGAAATTATTGGTGATACCGCCGGAAAACTGCACACCGCGCGCTCTCGCAACGATCAGGTTGCAGTAGACTTTCGCCTTTTCGTGCGCGATGAAATTGACGAAATTTCAACATTAATTTTGGATCTACAAAAAAATCTGGTGAAAAAAGCTGAAGAAAATTTGCACGTAATTCTTCCCGGCCTCACCCATTTGCAAGTTGCACAACCCGTGCTTTTCTCGCACCACTTACTCGCCTATTTCGAAATGTTTAAGCGCGATCTTTCTCGCCTTAATGACCTGCGCGTGCGCATGAATGAATGTCCGCTTGGGGCTTGTGCTTTGGCTGGAACTTCATTTCCAATTGATCGCAAAATGGTGGCTGCCGAGTTAAAATTCGATCGCCCAACTGCTAACTCAATGGATTCAGTGTCGGATCGCGATTTCGCAATTGAGTTTTTATTTTGCCTCACTCTCACCGCCACCCATTTGTCGCGACTCGCCGAAGAAATTGTGATTTGGATGAGCAAAGGTTTTGAATTTATTAAACTTTCCGACGCTTTTACTTCTGGCAGCTCAATCATGCCGCAAAAGAAAAATCCAGATGCTGCCGAACTAGTTCGCGGCAAATCTGGCCGCATTTTCGGCGCGCTTATTTCGCTTCTAACAACCATCAAAGGTCTGACTCTGACTTATTCAAAAGATATGCAGGAAGACAAAGAACCAGTCTTTGACGCTAGCAGCAATTCTCGCCTGTGCTTGCGTGCAATGAGCGGAATGATCGCCGACATGAAAGTGAACGAAGCCAACATGCTAAAAATGGCTGGAAGCGGCTATTCAACTGCAACTGACTTGGCTGATTGGTTGGTAAAAAATCTAAAAATGCCTTTCCGCGATGCTCATCACGTGACCGGAACAATCGTGAAAATGGCTGAAAATAAAGGGCTAGATTTGCATGAGTTGAAACTTTCTGAAATGCAAAAAGTTGAAAAGAAAATTACGGCCAACATTTTCGAAGTGCTTTCCGTAGAAAATTCTGTTGCCAGCCGAACCTCAATTGGCGGCACTTCGCAAGTGCGAGTGAAAGAAGAAATTGCGAAGGCGAAAAAGTTTCTGAACCAGAAATAAATCGAGATTCGAGAGATCCTAGAAACAAGTTCAAGATCTTATCAGCCAATCTTTTGAATCAGATTTTGCATTAAAGAAATAATTAACATGAATCTAAAAAAAATCCTCTGCCTAGTTGTAATCTCTCTCTTAACTCTTACCGCTTGCGGCCGCAAAGGGCCTCTTGAATATCCTGAGGGACAAAAACGTCCGAAGTTTGACAAGGTAATTGACGAACAAAATTAGCGTCCGGTTTGTGTTGGGCCGCTTTTTAAAGCTGCTGGAAAAGCCTGCAAAGAAGTCGCTCCTAAACCTTGAGCAACAGGCTTAAATCTTGGAAAAGGCTGATCTAACTCCATTCTCTCAGGATTCACTCCGCTAACAACTTGATTTAAATCGTCGTCACCTAACTCAATATTAATTCTATCATTATCGTCTTGCGCCACCTGAATTCTATCTCTCCTCTTTAAGCAGCAGATAATTGCTCCAACCGACAAAACACAAAAGGCAGTACCAACTCCAATCACTAGGTTTTTAACAAAATTATTTGCTGAGGTTTGCCCTGCTGTTGGATTCGATGTTGGTGACTCTGATGTTAAATCTGCTGTTGGATTCGATGTTGGTGACTCTGATGTTAAATCTGCTGTTGGATTCGATGTTGGTGACTCTGATGTTAAATCTGCTGTTGGATTCGATGTTGGAGTTTTTGTCGGTGAAGATGTTTCTGTTATTGTATTCGATGTTGGAGATCTTGTTGGAGATTTTGATACTAGCGAAGGATAAGGCGTTGGGCTTGAAGTTGGAGGAAGACTTAAAGAAAAATCCGGACTAACCGGCTCAATTTTCACCCCATCAACGAAGAAGTCATTCGTGGTTCCGCCACAAAGCAAGGTGCTACCGAACACCTCTGGCCTTCCTGAAATATTTTCTTTGTAAAGCACCAACATATTTCCGCTCAAACCTTCCGCCAAATCTTCTTCGCGACATGGAAATTTGTAGCAAGTTCCAATTGATTTTGCCGCGTCGAGAACGATCCATTTTACGCCCTCTGGCAAAGAACTAGTATCTAGAGATGCTGTATTGTTGTAGCCAACATCCCCGTAAATAATTCTATTTTGTCCTGCCGTAATATTGGCTTGGTAATTTTGAGGTTGGTAAGACGGATTTTCTCCAAAAAGAAATGAGACGAATTTGTGGTCTTGTAGAGCAAGATTCTCCTGATCATCATAACTCAGCTGCCCAGGATTAGCGCTGTTGCCAAGTGGCAACATAACATCAATAGCGTTTTTGTAGCACATCACAGAAGCCATTACCGAACATTCAATTGGATTAATGCCTTGTTCAAATGGATGGTTTGCGCCTAAAATATGTCCAAACTCATGCAACTTGTTTTGACGATTAGCTCCGTAGCCTAGATTAATATAAAGCTCCGGATCAAGTAAACCAATAGATCCAGATTCACCAGCTCCCGCATAATTATTAAAACAAATATTTAGTCTGAAATCGCGATACTGATTTGGCGCATCAACAACAAATTCAACATTATGCTTTGTGCCAAATTCTGAATTATAAATATCTGCCAAATCCTGCAGATCAGTTACATTCACAGCTCTAAAATCTGACACATCTTCGTAAGGATAAAGCTCCAAACATTTGTCAAAGAAAGCTTGATCGCTCGCCTGCAAAGCTGAAGCAACTGCAATAATGGTTTTTTGTCCACCATCTCTTCGATGAATTATACTATTGCGCACCATCGCTTCCACATAACCTCCTACGCCGCTAGCAACTTCTTGCGCTGATATTGGATCTGTAATAGGTGCAATTTCATCTCTGCTTAATTCGCTGTAATCAGTTCTGAAAATGGCGCCTTTTAAATTAAGATTTTGTCCCTGTAGCACTTCTCTACCAAATATCTCAACCCCGCTAAAATCAGTTTGATTGTAGTCAGTTAGATAGTTGTCAGAAGAGGTGGCGTAAATGTTGCTCGACTTCTTCAAGACCGCGCCACGCAAATTCACATTCACAAATTTAGTTGCTCGAACAGCATCTACAAATTCTTGGTATTTTGCTAATTGATCACGCGATGCGCCGTGGTGAATACTGGCGTCTTCGCCACTGATCAGGCTATTAAGAGAACCTAAATCAGCTCCCAAACACAATCCAACCTGCACAGTATCTGACATGTCGGCATCAGTTAAATCACAACCATCAAAACTAGTGTCGGTAGTATTGCCAAAACGAACTCCGGCAAAGTTGCAATTTTTGAAATACTTCCCATCAAGGTTAAAAACTGTGGCAAAATTTGTACCAGAAACATCAAGCCCCTCTACCACGTTTTCTATTTCCTCACCCCAATGATTAATAACGATCGTCTTAGTTTGAATTACCACATCTTGCAAATCACTTAGGTCAACAACCTCACCGTTAGATCGCATTTTTCTTTGAATGATCTCTGCCTGAAATTCAGCCGCAGTTACATTTGCACCATTAACCAAAGGATTTGGCGCAGGATTAATTGGTTCAACAACTTTATCATCTGCAATCACCTGATTCACCTTACCACCAAAGAGCAAAACATTTCCTGTCACTCTAACCTCAGGGCCGATGTCATTGTAGAAAACTACAAGAGTGCCGGTGACTCCCGCCGCCATATCACTTGGATCACAAGGAAATTTGAAGCAAGTTCCAATTGATTGCGACGCATCGAGCACCACATATTTGTCTCTACTGTATCTAAAACTTTTATCAATCACGGCAGTGTTATTGCGATCTTTGTCCGCGTGAATGATTCTTGTCATTCCTGGAAGAATAGTTGTAGTAACATCTTGAGGCTGAAAGTTTGGATTTGCTCCCAAAGTAATTCTAAGAAAATCGAGATCTTGCACGGCAATTCCTTTATGCGTGAATGGATCATGAGTCTGATCATTAATAAGCTTCAGCGGTTTATCCTCACCTGCAATTCGCACCATCAAATCAACAGCATTACTGTAGCTTAAAAAAGTGGCAAGGCGCGAAGATTTAGTCGGCAAAACCCCAGCGTCAAAAGGATGATTGCCACCAAGAATGTGAAAAAACTCGTGAGACAATGCTGCAACATTTGTCAGAACTTGACTGATTTCGATGTAGTTTTCTCGATCCACTAACTCGATGTTTGGCGTTTGAAGGCCATATCTTGGAGCATCCCAAGTCTCGCACAAAGTAATTCTGTAATCGTAAGGTGTAATTCCGTCATCCGCCGCAAACTCCACGTTAAATTCTGCTCCGTAAGTTTGGTTGAATGAGTGAATTATTTTTTGCATGTTAGCCATGTTAATTGGCGTGTATGTTGGGCCCGATCCAAAAATATCGTTACATCTGTTGGTGGCGCCCGCAACATCAGAATTTAATCCAGTTGGCGACATCACAAAAACCATCTTTTTTTCACCACGCCGCTTAATGTCATTGTTGCGCAACATTGCTGCCATGTAAGGCCCCGATCTTCTTTCAATTTCTTCCGCAGAAACTGCATCTTTAATTTTGTAGTAACTTCCATCCTGCAATTTGTAAGAAGAGCCGTTCAAATCTACATTCCTTCCGATCAATTCAGCGTAAGGATAATCAAAAGTAACATTGCGAAAACTGGTGTCTTGGTAATCTGTCATCCAATCATCGTAAACCCCGCTCTCAAACCTAACTCCATCCAGATTAACTTTATTAACTTGGGTTGGATTTAGCTTCGCGTAAGCTTTCTTCAATTGCTGTGCTTTTTGCAGATTGGCGGCATATTCAGCATCAGTCATTAGATCGCGATAATAATGCAGGTCAGAATCCAAACTACGTATTTCTCGCACCAAAAAATAAGAAGAAAGACCAGCTAAATAGACATTGCTTTGCACCGTGTTCGACCAATCAGAACCAGTCAAACGAGATCCTTCAAAAAAAACGCTGTCCATATTTCCAAAACGCAAACCAGAAAGATCGCTTCGTTGGAAGTAAGACGAGTTCATCGAAAACACTTCCGGAAAGTTGGTGTGCGAAATATTCAAATCGGAAATAATTTTAATTTCACTCAGATCAATATTTATTCTGTCATCAGCATCGTCAAAAGGACTATCTAAAATTTCGCCTTGTAGCGCCAGACCCGACAATTCGCTCAAATCAACAAAGCCATTCGCTGTTTCTCTTCTTCTCATATCAATGAATGACTGAAGCTGTTGAGGCGAAATTGAATTACTTTCAATCGAAGATAAAGTTTCTTTGCGCGAAGGCATTTCACCTTGCAGATTTCTTTTTGTGACAACCGACTTTTTTGGGAAAAAATAATCGTAAATATTTCCAACAATTTTACCCGCAACATAAGCTGGCTGAGCTTCGTAATCTACCTTGGCAGACACTTCATCCAACTTACTTTGCGCGTCACTCGCCGCACCAATATCAGTAAAATAGTTCTGAGCTCTACTCTCAAAAAGCGAATAAAATTTGGGATAATTTGTTGAGACTTGAGAAAGAACTGGGCTTTGATGAAGAGTCGAGTGTTTAGGCATAAATTAAGAAACAATTGAAAATATTTTTTTTACTTGAGCTATCACGAAACTCTTTGACGCATTGCTGTTAATTGTAAAATCTGCGCGCGATTTTCGCTCAAAATTGCTGATTTGTTTTGAGCGGATTTGTTCGAATTTTTTTTCTAGATTTTTTTTCTCAAGCGCGAAATTTTTTGGATTATTTTTTCTAGCTCGAGCCAAAAAGCGTTTTTTTTGGATTGATGGCGAGGCAGTAATGGCAAGGATTTTGTCGCATTCGTAACCTTGAGTTTCAAGAAGCAGAGGGATGTTTAAAACTGCGATTTTCTTTTTTTCTTTTTGCGCTGTTGCCAAGAATTCTTGGTATTTCTTTCTGACTTGTGGGTGCAAAATTTCTTCTAAAATTTTTAACTTCTGCGCGCTGGCAAAAACAATTTTTCCTAAAATTTTTCGCTCGATTTTTCCTTCAACAAAACTTTCCGGAAAAGAATTTTTAACTTGAAGAATTGTTGATTTATCTAGCTCGAGTAGCGAATGAACTTCACAGTCAGCATCAAAAACTGCAGCGCCTTTTTGTCTAAAAATTTCAGCAACAAAATTTTTTCCTGACGCAATTCCGCCAGTTAGGCCGATGATTTTCATTTTGAAATTATTGCAATTCTTCAGGAATTTTTACCGCGCAAAATTCTAAATTTTTTCTCAAATCTACTTTTAATTTTTCTAAATTCTCAACTGAGTCTGCCTCGCATCTAGCAACCAAAACCGATTGCGTGTTAGAAGCTCGAAGAAGCCACCAACCTTTACCAGTGTTGGTTCTAACGCCATCAATATCATTGAAAGAAACACCAGATTTTTTGAGATTTTCTTTAAGCTCTTCAACAATTTGAAACTTTCTTTCCTCAGAGCATTCAATACGAATTTCAGGAGTGGCGCAAGTTTGCGGCAATTCTTTTCGCATGTGGGCCAGCGAAAAACTCGACTGTTCAACAATGTTAATGATGCGAATTGCGGCGTAAATTCCGTCATCAAAACCATAATATTTATCGGCAAAAAAGATGTGACCGCTCATTTCTCCGGCAAGCACCGCTTTGGTTTCTTTCATTTTCGCTTTGATTAGCGAGTGACCGGTTTTGCCCATCAAAGGCACGCCGCCGGCTTTAGCAATTTCGTCAAACAAAACATTACTGGCTTTGACGTCAGCGATAATTGTAGCACCCGGTTTTGCTTTCAAAATTTCGCGAGCGTAGAAAACCATTAATTGGTCGCCCCAAATTATGGCGCCTTCGTTATCTACAACTCCGATGCGGTCGCCGTCGCCATCAAAAGCGATGCCTAAATCGCAGCCCTCGTCTAAAACAACTTTGATTAAATCTTCGAGATTCTTTGGAACTGTAGGATCGGGATGATGATTTGGAAAAGTCGCGTCAATATCTGCAAAAAGCAAAATGTGATCGGCGTCGATCCTTTTGCTAAGATCAGTCATGATTTCGCCAGCAGCGCCATTTCCGGCGTCCCACGCGATTTTCATTTTTTTCTTTGGCTTCATCGCGTCGATGTCATCCAACAAGTGGCTGTCGCTTTGACCTAGAACGCAGTCAGATAACATTCTGTCAACATAGTCAGCTTTTATGTCGCGATCTTCAATGCTACCTTCTCCATCAACAAAATCGCCGGCTTCAACTAATTTTCCTAAACCTAAAATATCGTCGCCGAAAAACGGACGATCACGCAGCATCATTTTAAAACCATTGTGATCTTTCGGATTGTGCGAGCCTGTAACCATAATGCCAGCGTCGCAATCCAAGTGATAAACCGAAAAATAAAGCATTGGCGTTGGCCCCAAACCAACATCCAAAACTTCCAAACCCGATTCAACTAAGGCTTTGATTAATTGTGCTTTTAAAAGCGGCGAGCTGGCACGTCCGTCGCAAGCAACTGAGATTTTTTTCTTGCCGTTTTTATGCAAAAAACTGGCAAAAGATTTGCCGACAAAAAATGCGTCAGCATCAAAAAGTGTTTGGTTGTAAATACCGCGAATGTCGTAAGCGCGTAGGATTGATGGGCTGAATTTATGTTTGGTCATTTTTTTACAAAACTTGGTTTAAGAGATTTTTCCCGCAGTCGGACTTGATGCAGAAGCGAATTTTTTTACTTCCATTCTTCCCGCCAAATAAGCGGCGCGTCCCGCTTCAATTGCTAGCTTCATGGCATGCGCCATTAGAATTGGATTTTTTGCTTTGGCGATTGCCGTATTCATTAAGACACCATCGCAACCAAGCTCCATGGCAATTGCCGCGTCTGACGCGGTGCCAACTCCGGCGTCCACCAAGACCGGAACTTTTGATTGTTCAACAATGAATTCGATATTGAGGCGATTTTGAATTCCCAATCCCGAACCAATTGGAGCCGCTAGTGGCATGATGGCGCAGCAGCCAATCGCCTCTAATTCTTGAGCAACGATTGGATCATCAGAAGTATAAACCATCACGTCAAAACCGTCTTTAATCAGCAATTCCGCTGCTTTGATGGTTTCGGTAACTTTTGGGTAAAGGGTTTTTTCGTCAGCTAAAACTTCTAATTTTACCAAATTCCATCCCCCCGCAGCGCGCGCTAAACGCAAGGTGCGAACGGCATCGTCACAAGTGAAACATCCGGCAGTATTCGGCAAATAAGTGTATTTTTTGGGATCGAGAAAATCTTGCAACATCGGTTCACCCTTCTTTTCGATGTTAACGCGGCGAACCGCCACCGTGACAATTTCAGCGCCAGACGCCCCAATTGCCGCGGCAGTTTCTTGAAAATCTTTGTATTTACCGGTGCCAACTAAAAGTCGGGAAGAAAATTGGCGCCCTGCGACAGTGAAAAAATCTGAGCTCATGAAAGATTAAAACTTGTCAGAAAATATTGTGATGAGAATCAAAACAACTGGCGCAGTAAACATCATGCCATCAAGACGATCAAGCACGCCGCCGTGGCCGGGGATGATATTGCCAGAATCTTTGACACCAAAAATTCTTTTAACTTTTGATTCAAATAAATCGCTGACTTGTTCAATTAAAGAAAGAAGAGCGCTGAAGAAAACAAAAAAGCCAACTCCACCTTTAAACATGAATGAGCTAAGCAATCCGATTAAGATGCTTGCAACTAGGCCGCCAGCAAGACCAGACCAAGTTTTATTTGGGCTAACCGAAGGCAATAATTTTGGTCCACCCAAAATTCTGCCGGCAAAAAATGCAAAAATGTCAGTCGACCAGATTACGGCAAACATCCAAAACAAAACATCAGCGTCGTAAAGACGGATTTTAACGGCGGAGAAAATCGGAATTAAAATGTAGAGAAATCCGATGAGGCGCCATTTCTTTTGATCCTCAGCAGTTTTGGTAATGTCGACCCATTCCATGGTCATCAAAATTGCCACAGCAATCATGGCAAACATGAAAACGCTTTTTGAGTAGAAGATGGCGTAAAGAGCTAGAGGAATCAGCACCATAGCGCTGATAATGCGCTGTTTGGTATTATCTTTTGGGTCAAGATAGTGAACTTGTTGAACCAATTTTCCGAACAAGTTTGATGCAAAAAACACCGTTTTTTCGCAGGCTTTTTTAACGCTGTTTAGCTTATCTTTTACCATATCGCCTCTCTCTTTTGTTGAAGTCAGAAATAGCCTGCAGCAATTCTTTTTTGCTAAAATCAGGCCAATAAGTTTTGGTAAAATGAAACTCAGCGTAAGCTAATTGCCACAGCAAAAAGTTGCTCAATCTCAAATCACCGGCAGTTCTAATTAATAAATCGGGATCAGGTATTTCGGGGTTGTAGAGATTTTGAGAAAATAGTTTTTCGTCGATTTGACTGACGCTAATTTTGCCCTGACTAACTTCAAGCGCTAACTTTTTTGTCGCATCAACAATCTCTTGTCTGGAGCCGTAACTGAAAGCCACATTGAGCGTTAAAGCTTGGTTGTTTTTGGTTTCGCTTTCAATTGCAGCGATTTTGGCTTTGGTTTTTTCAGGCAATTTTTCCAAATTTCCCGAAATTATAATTCGAATATCTTTTTCAATTAGCGGCTTGGTTTCTTTTTCTAAATATTCATCGAGAAGCTTCATCAGATAGCTCACCTCTTCTTCCGGGCGATCCCAATTTTCTGAAGAGAAAGCGTAAATGGTTAAATTTTTGACACCTAATTCAATGCAATTTTCAGCGATTTTTCTGACATTTTCCGAGCCGATTTTATGACCAACTTTGAGTGGCAAATTTTTTGATTTTGCCCATCTGGCATTGCCATCCATGATGATGGCAATGTGCTGCGGGATCTTTAGATTTGCAGCTTGGTTAATGTTTTTTTTGCGCCAAAAAAACATTAAATTTTCATCAACTCTTTTTCTTTGGCAGCAATTACATCGTCGATTTTTTTAACAAATTCGTCGGTAATTTTTTGCACAATATCGTTGAAAGAATGGATCTGATCTTTGGAAGCACCAATTTCTTTTTCTCTTCTTTTAAAATCATCCAAAACGTCGCGACGCACGTTGCGCGCTGCAACTTTTTTATCTTCACCATATTTTTTAGCCAATTTCACCATGTCTCTGCGGCGCTCTTCGCTAAGCTTTGGAATCATGATGCGAATGGTCATGCCATCAACCATTGGGTTGAAACCAAGATTGGCGTTGATGATTGCTTTTTCGACAGCGCGAAGATTTTCGCGATCCCAAACTTGTATTGACAATGTAGTTGCTTCGGGAACCGAGATGCTGGCAACTTGCGAGATTGGCGAAAAGTTGCCGTAAACTTCAACTTTGATTGGGTCAAGCAGGCTTGGCGTTCCTCTGCCGGTGGAGATTGAATCCATGTCGCGCTTTAGCGAATTCATGGTGTCTTCCATTTTTTTACGAGTTTTGTCAGCTAGTTCGTTAATCATAAAATAAAAATTTCTAGTTAATAATTGTGAATTTGCCTTTGCCTTGAACCACCTCTTGCAGCGCGTTTTCCTCTTTGATTGAGAAAACTACAATTGGCAGCTTATTGTCTTTCGCCAGTGTAATCGCGGTCTGATCCATGACTTTTAAATCCTGTTTCAAGACGTCGATATATTTTACATTTTCGTAACGCACCGCGTTTTTATCCAATTTTGGATCTGCCGAATAAACACCATCAACTTGCGTGCCTTTTAGAATCCCATCACAGCCCATTTCAACGGCGCGAAGCACTGCAGCAGTGTCGGTGGTAAAAAATGGATTTCCAGTTCCGGCAGAAAAAATTACGATGCGGCCTTTTTCTAAGTGACGAGCGGCTCTTCTTTTTACGTAAGGTTCACAAACGCTATTCATGGTGATTGCCGAAAGCATACGAGTTTCGATGCCATTTATTTCAAGAGCGCTTTGAAGTGCCAGGCCATTAATGCAGGTGGCGAGCATGCCCATGTAATCTGCCGTCACTCTTTCCATTCCCTCTGCTGCTTGAGAAACACCGCGGAAAATATTTCCTCCGCCAACAACAACAGCAATTTCGCAGCCTAATTTATGAGCGGAAATTATTTGGTGACAAATCTTTTTTATCGCTTGCGGATCATGTCCGAAAGCCCGCTCACCCATCAATGCCTCGCCAGAGACTTTAAAGAGAATCCTTTTAAATTTTAGAGCGGACTTGTCGGGCATAAAACTTTATTTTGTCAT
>CAIUFU010000044.1 GCA_903898475.1 uncultured Alphaproteobacteria bacterium
GAAATCAAAATTTCTGCGATTAAAAATTTCTTCACGTCAGTGTTAAATTTATGCTGTTCAAAAAATTCTTTTACCTCAACATCAGTCACTTTCACCTTAGAGCGCAAAAGCTCGGAGATGATTTTTGACCATAAAATTTCTGATTCGATTTGCTTTAAATAATTGTCGAAAGACAAATTATTTTTGCCAAAAAAAAGTTTAAATTGTGTGGCGTTTTTTTTCTGCTGCATCGCCAAAACATCAATTGATTCGCGCATCTCTTCTGGACTGACTTCAATCTTTAAAGCAGAGCCTTCCTGTCTGATTAATTCTTCATCAATCATCTTGTCAAGAATCTGGCTTGAGAGCAGTTTTTTATCCTGCGCAGTTTCAATTTTAATCTTAGAAACACTGAGGACGAAACGGTAGCGATCGACTAATTCAGAGTTGGTAATCGCCTTATTATTGACCTTGGCGATGATGAAATTTTCTTGGGGGTCTTTGGTGGTTTGAGCAGCAAAAGATGAGAAAGAAATTAAAAAACTGACAGCAAATAAAATCAGTTTTTTCATTTTTTGACAGATGCTTTATAAACATCAACGCCGCGAACTAAATCAATGGCGCGAGCCAGCTGATAATCTTGGTCGTAAATTGCTAAATTATCGTCACCAAGTTGTTCTTTTTTAGCTTCTTGCACTGCATCTTGAATTTGCACTTCAATGTGGCCTTTTAAATCAGCTTCTGAATCGCGATCTCCAGCTTTTTGTTTTTCGATTTTAGCATTAGTCACTTCAATATCTGGCTCAATGCCATGAGCTTGAATAGATTTGCCGCTTGGCGTGTAATAAAGAGAAGTGGTTAAACGCAAAGCTCCGTGATTTTTTTCAAGAGGAATTACAGTTTGCACCGAACCTTTGCCAAAAGATTTTGTTCCCATGATGATAGCGCGATGGTGATCTTGCAAAGCGCCCGAAACAATCTCAGAAGCCGAAGCAGAGCCTTCATTAATTAGCACTACAATTGGCAAATTCGGCACCGCATCTTCATTAGCTTGATCCTTATATTCTCTTTCTTCAGTGGCGCGACCTTTGATTGAAACGATCACGGCATCTTTATTCAGAAATATGTCACTAACTTTAACTGCCTGATCCAACAAACCACCAGGATTGCCGCGCAAATCAAGCACTACACCTTTAAGATTTTTTTCACCAATTTTAGCTTTCAAACTTTTTAATTCAGCAATCACGCCAGATGCAGCCTGTTCTGAAAAAGTATTAACTTTAACGTAAGCCACATCTTTGAACTTGGCTGATTTTACCGCTTTAACTTTGATGATTTGACGCGTGATAGTTTTTTCAATTGTCGCTTTTTCACCTTTGCGCAAAATTGTTACTTTAACATTTGTTCTTGGTTTGCCGCGTAATTTTTTTACCACTTCTTCAATGGTTTGACCGACAACATTTTTATCATCAATTTTGGTGATGTAGTCTCCCGACTTAATACCCGCCTTAAATGCCGGCGTGTCTTCAATTGCTGAAATTACTTTTACCACCGACATTTCCATGGTGATTTCAATGCCAACTCCACCAAATTCGCCCTTGGTTTGAACTTGCATTTCTTTCAACGCTTCTTCGTTTAAGTAAGATGAATGTGGATCAAGAGAGGTGAGAATTCCATCAGCTGCAGCTTCTGACAATTGGCGGTCAGTTTTTTCTTCAACATATTCTTTTTTTACCCGCGCCATTACATCTTCCAAAAATTCTTTTTGGGTTTCGGGAGACGCCGTATCTTCAAGCTTGATCTGCTTGATTTGAATCTGCGACAGAGAAATCGCAGAAAAAAATCCAACAAAAGTCGAGACAAGAACGATAGCAGAAATTTTAAGATTTTTCATGAGAAATTGCTGGGCGACGGGTTTTAAAACGCAAAAATAACCGAGATTCAAAAGCTAAACTATTGAATGCCGTATTCTTCTTTTAATGCGTTAGTGATTTCTTCAGCAGGATCGTCTCCGTAGGCTGAAAAAAGAATTTTGCCGTAATTTTCTAAGTGAATGATCTCGTCATTCAAAGCTTTCAAGAAAAGTTGAACTTTAAGACGTTCAACCAAAACGTAGTACCAAGCGTTACGGCCGGCATCTACTCCTTTTACTAGGTAAATTAGTTCTGCTTGCATTTTTTTCTGAGGGTCAATTGGTTTAGAGGGAGCTTTCTGACTGGTGTCAGAAGCGTTATTATTAGTAGTAGGCTGTTGATCGATTTTTTCCGAAGTGAAGGTTGTTTTTTTACTAGCGTATCTTTCGGCAAAACTTTTTTGGGCTTCAGACATATTTAAGAATTTTGTTTTTGAGAATTTTGTGAATTATTAAGCCACCATTGGTTGATGGATTTTTTTGGTCCGCAAGGGCCGTCTTCCGTTGAAACGCAAGG
This sequence comes from uncultured Alphaproteobacteria bacterium, assembly GCA_903898475.1. Lineage (GTDB taxonomy): Bacteria > Pseudomonadota > Alphaproteobacteria > Rickettsiales > UBA1997 > UBA2645. The sequence goes on from CAIUFU010000044.1 coordinate 2,409, forward strand.
ACTTTTAACATCGATAACTTTATTGGCGCAAGAAAAAGCAAAGAAAAAAACTGCCAAAATCGAAATAATTTTTTTCATGTTTTGATTAATTTTTAAAAGATGAGTGTGAAAAAAAAGTAAGTGCTTGCTTGAATTTTTCAATAAGTAAAATTCTCAAAACCTCTCTTAAATAATTCTCATTTAAATTGTCAAAAATACTTTTTCCAAAAACCCTAATTATTGGCCTTGGACTTATCGGCGGATCTTTTGCCAAGTCACTGCATCACCATAAAATCAGTGAGAAAATTTTTGCTTTTGATCTTGACTTAGAGTCGATTGATCTTGCCAAAAATGATGGCGTCATTGACGGCGGTGCTGACAATTTTGTCATGCTTGAAGAAAATTTTGATTTGGTAGTAATCGCTACTCCTCTTTCTGCTTACGAAGAAATTTTCGCCGAAATTCTTAATCACATTTCACCAAAAACGATTGTGATTGATTTGGGCTCGCTGAAAAATTTTATCAACGAAATTTTACCAAAAAATTTAGAGAAAAATTTTATTGGCTGCCATCCAATTGCAGGCTCCGAAAAAAATGGTTTTGAAAATTCTGATGCCGAACTTTTTTTAGGCAAAAAATTTGTAATTTGCCCAACTGCTAAAAACGATTTAGACGCCGTAA
>CAIUFU010000045.1 GCA_903898475.1 uncultured Alphaproteobacteria bacterium
CGCTTTGCTCAGGGACCTATTTAGTTTCTAGATCAATCCCAATTTTTTCATTTCAGCTTCAATTTTAACTTTCGCAGAAGCCGACGGCGTCACCAAAGGCAAGCGAGTTTCAGCGCTGCAAAGTCCCATCAAGCTTGCGGCATATTTCACCGGAATTGGGTTGGTTTCGCAAAACATCACATCATGCAATTCAGTTAGTTGATCCTGAATTTTTAATGCAGCGGCGTAATCACCTTTCATTGTCGCTTTTTGCAAGTCGCTAACCAATTTTGGCGCGATGTTAGAAGTAACTGAAATCACACCATTTCCACCCATGGCATTGTAGCCAACAGCGGTGATGTCTTCACCAGAAAGGTAAGAAAATTCTTTTTTAATTCTAAGGCGCAGAGTTGCGATTCTAGCTAAATCGCCAGTTGCATCTTTAATGCCGACAACATTTTTTAATTCAGAAAGTCGCGCTAAATTTTCGTCAGAAATATTAATTACTGAGCGTCCCGGAACGTTGTAAATAAAAAGTGGAATGCCGCATTTATCTAATGCTTGGTAATGTTGAAAAATGCCTTCAGCAGTTGGCTTGTTGTAATAAGGAGCAACGATCAAACAAGAATTGGCACCAACTTTTTTGGCGTGAGCAGTCATGGTCACAGCTTCGTCAGTTGAGTTAGAACCGGTGCCAGCCATAATTTTTACGCGACCAGCGGCGATTTTTACGCAAAGCTCAATCACCAAATTATGCTCTTCATGTGTTAATGTTGGAGACTCGCCAGTTGTGCCGCAAGGAACGATTCCCGAAACTCCACCCGCAATTTGAAACTCAACTAATTTCTCTAAAGCTTTCTCATCGATTTTATTATTTTTAAAAGGCGTGACCAAAGCCGTATAAGTTTCTGCGATCATAGATTTTTAAATTGATTTTTGTTGAGATAGGGGAATATTTCTCTGACAAAATTATTTACGCCAATTCCTTAAATTCAATCAGCAAAATGGACTCTTCTCAAACAGCAACGCAAGTGGTGCAAATTGTTGCAACACCTGAATTAGTGTCGTCTCAATATTTTCCGATTTTATTATTTTTAGCAGTAGCAATTGGCCTGTCATGCGCAATCATGGTGATTCCTTTTTTGCTCAATAAAAGACATCAAGATCGCGAAAAACTTTCGCCTTACGAATGCGGTTTTGAAGGCGAGGGCAAAGTGCGTAACGAGTTCGACGTACAATTTTATCTAGTAGCAATTTTATTTATTATTTTCGATTTGGAAGTTGCCTTCCTTTTTCCTTGGGCGGTTTCGCTGGGCAAAATCGGCGTTTTCGGCTTTTGGTCGATGATGAGCTTTTTAACACTTTTAACCGTTGGCTTCATTTACGAATGGAAGCGCGGTGCACTTGAATGGAAATAATCAATGACAAATCTTAGCCCTCTAAATCAAGACGCGATTCTTAATCAAACCGCGGAAGACATTAATAATCGCGGCTTCGTCACTGCAAAAGTTGACGAGCTAGTCAATTGGGCCCGCACGGGCTCTTTGTGGCCAATGACTTTCGGTCTTGCTTGCTGCGCCGTTGAAATGATGCAAGTGGCGGCAAGTCGCTACGATCTTGACCGTTTCGGAATCATTTTCCGCCCATCGCCACGCCAATCAGATGTGATGATTGTTGCTGGAACTCTAACCAATAAAATGGCTCCAGCACTTCGTAAAGTTTACGATCAAATGGCTGAACCGCGTTACGTAATTTCAATGGGAAGCTGCGCTAATGGTGGCGGTTACTACCATTATTCTTATTCAGTGGTTAGAGGTTGCGATCGTATTGTTCCGGTGGATGTTTACGTTCCGGGCTGTCCTCCAACCGCAGAGGCATTGCTTTACGGTGTTTTATTGCTGCAAAGAAAAATCAAAAGAACAGGTAAATTTTTTAGGTAAAAATGATTCAAAATCTTCAAGAGCAAGCCTCTTACATCAAAACCAATTTTGCTGGCGCAACTGTTGTAGAGCCAATCGCTTACGACAATCTCATCATTTACGTTGAGCCAAAAAAAATCGTCGAATTCTTAACATTTTTGCGCGACGACAAAAATCTCGCTTTCAAAACTCTCATCGATCTTTTTGGTGCCGATCTTTTGGGCATTAGAGAACCGCGCTTCGAAGTGATTTATAATCTTCTCAGCTTCAAATTAAATAACCGCATCACCCTCAAAGTTGCACTTAACGAAGGTGAAGCAGTTGCCACAACTGTTCCAGTTTTTAGTGCTGCGGGCTGGTTTGAGCGTGAAGCCTTTGATATGTATGGAATTGTATTTACAGGGCACCCAGATTTGCGCCGCATTCTTACCGATTACGAATTTGAAGGTCATCCTTTGCGCAAAGATTTTCCGCTTACGGGCTACAAAGAAGTACGCTACTGCGAAGAGCAAAAGAAGGTGATCTACGAACCGGTTAAGCTAATGCAAGAGTTTCGCAATTTCGATTTCGAAATGCCTTGGGAAGGCACGCAATACGCGCTTTCGAAAGATGAAAAATCAAACAAATCTTAAATTTATGAGCGGGATTTTTAGCAAAATCGACAACTCTTTTCGAGCGGCAATAAACGGTACAGAATCAACCAGCATTCTCATCAAATGGTGGGGAGTGATTGCTTATTTGGTCACATTTTTTGTTATTGATCGCATCGTGATGTCTTTTGATAACCGCTCTGTTGACGTCGCTTTGTCGGTTTTGGTAGTGGTTTATTTTGTTTGGCACATTTTCGTTTTAAAAAAATGTTCACCAAAAAAGCCAAAACTTAGCAAAGAAGAAAAAGCTTATTTAAAGCAAGAAGCGCGCAAAAATTTAGGCAAAAAAATCTTAAGAAAATTATTGCTGCAAGAGTCTCTAACTAAGTGGGAACCAGTCACCGTGACAATAGTAATCGACATTCTTTGCATCACGCAATTTTTGGGCTACATCATTAAATAATCGAGTTTTCATCAAGAAAACTGCCAGCTAAATAAAGTGAGCCGCACACCAGAATTAGTGCAGCTTCATCTAACTTTTTAAGAGATAAAATTTTCTTAAAAGCCTCATCAAAATTTTTCACATCTGTTGTTTTTATGCCGATTTCCTCGGCGATTTTTTTGATCTCTAGCGCTTGGCGCGACTTCGTTTCATTGGGAATTGATAAAGCAAATAAATGATCAATTTCTGGTGAAATTTTCTTTAGAAATCCCGAGCAATCCTTGTCTTCAAGCATTGAAAAAATGACGAAGATTTTTTTATTTTTTTTAGTTCTTAGAAATTTTAAAATCGTCGCCGAGCCATGCAAATTATGGCTTCCATCCAAATATAAATCGCAATTTTGCGGCACAATTTTAGCAAATTTTCCTGACTCAATTTTTTGCAAACGTCCTGGCCAAAAAGTTTTTTGTAAAGCCGATTTGATCTGACTTTCACTCACCAAAAATTTCTTCTGAGAAAATATTGCGGCAAGCGCGAGTGATGCATTTTCAATTTGATGTTCGCCTAAAAGTGACGGCAAGGGCAGTGAGATTTTTTTGCCAAATCCGGAAAATAAAAATCCGTTTTTCTCTTTTCTAATTTTCCAATCGCGTCCCAGAAAATTTATTTTCGAGCCCACGTTCAAAGCTTGGTTTTCTAGCGTTTTCAGCGCCGAGCTTTTTTGTTTTCCGCTTAAAGTTGGGCAGTTTTTTTTGATGATTCCACCTTTTTCAAAAGCGATTTTTGCCAAACTATTTCCTAAAAAATCGGTGTGATCAAAAGCAATTGGCGTGATGACGGAACATAAAACTTCCGGCAAAACATTGGTGGCGTCAAGTCTGCCGCCCATTCCGGTTTCAAGTAGCAGAATGTCGGCTTGAACGCGGCTAAAGGCTAGAAAAGCGGCGACGGTTACTCCTTCAAAAAATGTCACCGCAATTGGCGGCGAAATTTCGGCGGCTTTTTTACATTCGAGCAAAATTTCATTTAGAAAATCGTCAGAGATTTCCCTGCCCGCAAGTACAATTCTTTCATTAAAATTTACTAAATGTGGCGAAGTGTAAGTGTGAACTTTAAGCCCCGATTCGGCAAAAATGCTGCGTAAAAAAGATAGAGTCGAACCCTTGCCGTTAGTGCCGGCAAGATGAATTGTGGGCGGAAGTTTTAGGTGCGGATTGCCAAGTCTCTCAAGCAATTGATAAACCCGCGCCAACCCCAAAACAATGTCGCGATAGCCTGTGGGATTGGGCCAGAAGGGAAATTTCATTTGCGGCGATTTTTCAAAAACACCTGATAGGTGCGGTGAAAATGGTAATTAAACTCGGCGCCAAAAATAAAAATCAGACTGATTAAATAGAAAAACATCAGCGAAATCATCATGCCGGCGAGCGAGCCGTAAACCAAGTTAAATTGATGAAAATTGGATAGATAAAATGAGAATAATTTTTCCACAGTAATCCAGAGAATAACTGCCAATATTGATCCGGGAACAGTTTGAGTAATTTTCTGTTTGGCATTGGGCAAAGCAAAATAAAGTAGCGAAGTAGTGCAGGTGAGAAGAAGAAAAATTGCAAAATGGCGCAGATAAAAAAAGTCAAAATCGACGTAAAGTTTTGCGCCAATTTCCTTAAAAAAAGTTGGCACAATTACGAAGATTAAAATGCCGATGACGATGGAAAAAATAATAATAAAAAATTCTAAAATGCTGATGAAGCGGCGCCAGACGTAGGGCGGTGGAAATGCCACGCGGTAAGCGCGATTTAAAATGGTGCGACAACCCTCAACCGAAGAAGAGGCGGTCCAAATCACGCCGATAATTGCAATGGTTAAAAAGCTTTGCGGGGGGCCAGAAATAATTTCTTCGATTCTAGGGTTGAGTGCTTCAGCCATTTCTCTTGGTGCTGAAGCAATCATGGTATGCACAAAGCTTATGCCGACTTCTGAGGCGCCGAAAAATCCGACAATCGCGATGAGAAAAATCAAAAAAGGAAAGAGAGAAAGTAAACTTAAAAACGCCAAATATCCGGCATGCTCAATGCCATCTTGCCTTACAGTATCATAGAGCGAAACTCGCAATATTTTAAGCGGGACGATGCAATATTTGCGAAAGAAATAACTGAGATTGGAGCGTTTTTTTTGAGGCATTTTTTTAGAAAAAATCAACTTATAAAAGTTTTGCTAACAAGCTTTGCGAAAGAAAAAACCATCTAAAACAAATTTTTCTCGTGAGAAAATTCTCTGCGATTCCAGTCTTTTAGTTTCAAGATTTCCGACAATATTTTTGCAGCCAAAAACTGCTGCCTGCCATTCAACCCAGCGCATTAACATTTTGCCCACGCCAATGCCGCGTTTTTGGCGATCAATCATAAAATCTTCAATTTCAATTGCCTTGCCATAATGCAATTTGCGAATGACGCGCACGCCAACCACGCCAACGCAGCGGCCATTTTCAACGCCCTCATCTTGAAAAATTCCGGCCATTTTATAGCCGCGTTGCATCATGTTGAGGATGTCTTCGATGTAAGTTTCGCGATTTAAATCTTCGTAAATTTGCACCAAAACGTCGAAGCTTTGAGCAATTTCTTCGCGGGTTTGAAGTTCTTTTATTTGCATTTTAATTTTTCTTTTGTGATATTGCCGCCAAGCGGCTGTGGGCGTGCCTCGAGAGCGTTTTTAATAAACGCTAAAAACATCATTAATAATCAATTAAGAAATTTCAAATGAAAACTCCAAAAGCGAAAAAATCTGGCGTTGCTGAAACTAAAATTAAAAAAGTTGTTTTGGCTTATTCGGGTGGTTTGGACACCTCGGTGATTTTAAAATGGCTGCAAGAAAATTACGGCTGCGAAGTGATTACTTTTACCGCTGATTTAGGCCAAGGTGAAGAGCTTGAACCGGCGCGCGCCAAAGCTAAGAAGATGGGAGTTAAACAAATTTTTATTGAAGATCTACGCGAAGAATTCGTGCGCGATTACGTGTTTCCAATGTTTCGTGCTAACACTTTGTATGAAGGTGTTTACTTGCTTGGCACTTCAATTGCTCGTCCGCTAATCGCAAAAAAACAAATCGAAATCGCTAAAAAATTGGGTGCTGATGCAGTTTGCCACGGCGCCACTGGCAAAGGAAATGACCAAGTGCGTTTTGAACTTGCTTACTACGCTAACAAACCAGACATCAAAATCATCGCGCCTTGGAGAGAGTGGGATTTAAACTCACGCACTAAGCTAATCGCCTACGCCGACAAGCACGGTATTCCTGTTGCCAAAGACAAACGCGGCGAATCGCCTTATTCGGTTGATGCGAATTTGCTTCACACTTCAAGTGAAGGAAAAGTTTTGGAAGATCCGTCACAAGCGGCTCCAGAATATGTTTATCAAAGAACAGTCAGCCCAGAAAAAGCTCCAGATAAAGCGACATTAATTGATATCGAATTTAAAAAAGGTGACCCGATTGCAATCAACGGCAAAAAAATGTCGCCTGCTGAAATCTTGACGAAGCTCAACGAACTAGGCGGCAAAAACGGAATTGGCAGATTGGATCTAGTTGAAAACAGATTCGTTGGCATGAAATCACGCGGCGTTTATGAAACACCGGGTGGCACCATCTTGCTAGTTGCCCACCGCGCCATCGAATCAATCACGCTAGATCGCGAAGCCGCTCACTTGAAAGACGAGCTAATGCCGAAATATGCGAGCTTGATTTACAACGGTTTTTGGTTTTCACCTGAGCGCGAAATGCTGCAAGCCTTGATCGACAAATCTCAAGAAAATGTTGAAGGTTCTGTAACGCTAAAACTTTACAAAGGCAGCGCTACCGTAGTTTCAAGAAAATCCGTAAAAAGCCTTTACAGTGAAGCCCACGTAACCTTCGAAGAAGACGCCGTCTACGACCAAAAAGACGCCGCCGGCTTCATCAAACTAAACGCGTTACGCCTAAGAATCGGCGCACGAGTAAACACAAAAACCAGCACCAAAACCAAAAAATAATCCCACCAACTCACGCGCCGCAGGACGGGATTTGCAATCCCGTCCTCACGTTCATGCAAAAACCTAAAGTAAGAAAATGAACATGTGGACTGGGTTACAAACCCAGTCCAGCGCAGGGATATGCTCAATACATTAAATCTAAAATATGAAACGAATCATCCTTTTGTTATTTTTTGTTCTATTGCCAAGCGTCTCTATTGCTGAAGAAATGAGCGGAGTTGGTTTTTACGAAATATCGTCTGGCGGGATAAGAAAGGGATGCAACTTGGTGTTTCGTGCTGTATTAAGAGATAATTTCGCAAAACTTATTTTTGTTAGAGGCTCTCTAGGTTTTATGGAAAATTTTTGGACATTTAAACTAGAGCATGGCGATGCACAAAAATGGATAAATCTTATTAAGGAAGGTAGACAGAGCCAAGTTAGGTCTGATCCAGTGCACTACGCATTTTTTAAACCTGTGGGATGTAAAGATAAGGGGTGTGATATTTCTTCAGCTGGCAGAGAGGTAAGATCTTTTAAATCAGAAGGTGGTGGGTTTTTTGGAGTATATAACGCAGCTGACGATGTTGCCGTGGTTTCAAATTTAGGCATTACGAATATTCAGATCGGCTTTAACAGAAAAAAAGGCGATTATGACACTAAGTTTGAGATAGACATGAAGGATAATAATAATTTGGTGGAGACGAAAAAGTATTTTGATTGCGTTAGTGGTTTTATTAAGGAGTGATCCTTAGTAGGGCGGTGTTTTAACTCGCCGCAGGACGGGATTTGCAATCCCGTCCTTACGCTCAGTCCAAACTCAAACAAGGAAATGAACGTGTGGACTGGGTTACAAACCCAGTCCAGCGCAGGGGATGAAGGTAAAATTAAAAAACTAGATGAATATGTTAGTAGACTGTTTGGCTGCATTTTTTACAGGGATGGCTGCGCTCGCTGCATTTTTGCAGTGTAAAAAAATGAAAGAAATTGCTGAGTCTTCGGATAAGACATTACTTTTTGAAAAGCGTTTTGAGGATTATTTAGCTCTTAAAAAAATTTTGATTACGGCGCGTACTCAGCAACAGACATACATAGAGTGGTGGGATAATATTTGGAGTCCGCTTGGAATAATTTTATCTCGTAGTAAATTTTTGTTTGGAGATGAGGTTTATAACTGTGTACAAGAGCTTAATCAGGCCATTCAGGAAAGTAGAAGGATTTGTGAAAAAGATCATGGTTATGCGAAAAATCTGATAAGATCATCGAAGGAGGAGAGTGATAAAAAATCGATTGAGCTAGATAACTTTTTTCAAAAAAAACTAGACGAAATCGAGAAAGTTTTTTCTCCATATCTTAAGATTTGAGTAAGAAAATTCGATTGACTTAGCATGCGCAGTCTACGTTAACAAATCACCCGTCTGACTGCTGCGCAGTCATCCACCCTCTTTTTCAAAGAGGGTTTTAACCAACTACTAAAACCTATGAAAACACCACAATCCCAAATCATAATTTACAAAACTAAAGACGGGCAGACCAAGATTGACGTGCGGTTTGATGGCGATACGGTTTGGTTGACGCAGAAGTTGATCGCGGAGTTATTTGGTGTGGAGGTTAACACCTCCCGCAGGACGGGGTTTGTAACCCCGTCCTTACGTTCAGTTCCAAAATCAACAAAACAGAATCGCTTTTAGAAGTTAAAATCATCACACTAAACTAACCCCCAAACCCAACAAGGCCCACATGCCGAAAAACCGCGTCCATCAAGGATCCAAGCAGCAGCTTTATTTCATCACGCCGACAATTTGGAATTGGTACTACATCTTCGATCGACACAATCGTTGGCAGATCATAGCCGACTCGCTGAAATTTTGCCAAGAAACCAAGGGCTTAGAAATTTATGCTTACGTTTTCATGCTCAACCATTTGCACCTGATAATTCGATCGCCCGACGTGGCGGGGTTTCTTCGCGATTTTAAAAAATTTACGTCGAAAAAATTAATCGAAAATATTGCCGAGTTTGAGCCGCAGGTTTTGGAGTTATTTACAACTGAAAATGGTTACAGATTTTGGAAAGAAGACAATCAGCCAAAAATTATTGAGAGCGAAAAATTTTTGCTGCAGAAGGTGAATTACATTCACAATAATCCGGTGGTTAAGGGTTATGTGGAGAGGCCGGAATTTTGGAAATGGTCGTCGGCTAATTTGGATTCGGAGATTAAGGTTTTGGGGTGGTGAGGTTTGGAAATGAAGGTGTGGAATGGGTTGCAAACCCATTCCAGCGGCGTTACAAAATTAGTCCAGCGGCGTTAAGAATTTTCTAGGTTACCGTTTTCTAGTTGCAGGATCTAGCGCAGGACGGGATTTGTAATCCTGTCCTCATGTTCAGTCCGAACTTAAGCGAGGAATGAACATGTGGAATGGGTTGCAAACCCATTCCAGCGCTGGGTCCATGGCCGGATCCAGAAAAAGTCGCAAAAAGCTCAGAACCCAAAAAGCTCCATTCATTTTTAATCTAAAAACTTCCACAAACTTTTATGCAATTATACGTAGGAATTATCGGCAGCATCTTTTGCATTGTGGCTCTGGCGATCACGCTGTTTAAGAGTGGTTTTGGTGATTCGGTGAAATATAAATTACTCAACTTATCTGGAGGCGCTTGTTTGCTTTATTACGCAATAGTTGAGCGGGCGATTCCATTTATCATATTGGAATCTATTTGGGTGCTTTTGCCTTTAGTGAAGATGATTTGGTCTAAGGTGACAAAAAATAAATATTAGCATGAAAATAAAAAACTTAATTGTGGCGGTAGCTTTGATTTTCAACACTTCGCAGGCTTTGGCAAAAGATGTTAGCCTTCTAACTTTTGACATTACCGAAAATAAAAAAGATTCGATGCCGCGAAATTTTCGCGATCTTTCTGCCCTTGGAATTAACGCCATTGCCAGTGCGCAATTTTCTCAAGAGCAATTGCAAGAAGTGCGCAAAAAATATCCTAATGACAAAATTACCATTATCGATTTGCGCCGCGAGGATCATGGGTTTGTCAATGGCGAGGCAGTGATTTGGCACAGTGTTTTTGAGCAAGAAAATCGCGGTAAAAAACTTTCTGAAATTTCTAGTGAAGAAACTGAGCGACTGAATCTTTTGCAAAAAGATGGGCAGGTTGTGGTAAGTAAAATCGTCAAGCGTGATCGCAAAAATGGCTGGTACAAAGAAATCGAGCCGCAAATTGTGCAAGTTAGTCAGGTGGAAAGTGAAGAAAATTTAGCCAAGAAAAATGATTTTTCTTACCAAAGATTTTTGATACGCGACTTTGATGTGCCAGATGACGCCGAGCTTTCTAAAATGATAAATTTCATTAAAAATTTGCCGCAAGATCAAAAACTTTACGTGCATTGTGCCGGTGGCAAAGGTCGCACTGGTTTGTTTTTAATTTTGTTGGATATTTCTAAAAACGCTAAAAATTCTAGTTTGAAAGAAATTTATGAAAGACAGCACAAGCTTGGCGCGGCAAAGCTGGATGAGATTTCAGAAGATGAATCGTGGAATAAAGAAATAGCAGTGCGGCGGTTAAAAATGATTGAAGATTTTTATAAATCTCAAATTTCTAAATAAATAAAATGACTAAAAAAATTAAAGTTGCGATTTTGATTTCTGGACGCGGAAGCAACATGCAAGAGATTGTAAAATCTTGTGAATCTGAAAATTTTCCGGCAGAAGTTGTTTTGGTTTTGTCAAATAAGGCAGACGCTGAAGGCTTAAAATTTGCTCAAGAAAGAAAAATAAAAACAGCTTTTGTAAGTCACCGCGAATTTTCTTCGCGCGAAGATTTTGATAAAAAAGTTAGCGAAGAAATTGAAAAATCTGGCGCAGAAATTATTTGTCTTGCTGGTTTTATGCGCTTGCTTTCGGGTTGGTTTGTTAGTCGTTGGTTTGATCGTTTAATAAATATTCACCCATCGCTTTTACCTGAATTTAAAGGCGCTGATGCGGTGGGAGATGCGATTAAGGCGGGTGCCAAAAAATCGGGTTGCACGGTGCATTTTGTTCGCGAAGAAATGGACTCGGGGCCGATTATTTTGCAGGCGGAAGTGGAAGTCGCGGCAAGTGACACCAAAGAAATTCTTGCGGCGAAGATTTTGAAAGAAGAGCATCGAATTTATCCAGAGGCTCTAAAAATAGTTTGTAACAAAATTGCTTAAAAATTTATGAAAATTCTACCTCTCATCATCGCGCCAAATCCTTTGCTGAAACAAGTCTCTAAGCCTGTTGAAAAAATCGATGAAGCTCTACGCCAATTGATGAAAGACATGGTAAATACAATGTATTCAGAACATGGTGTTGGTTTAGCTGCGGTACAAGTTGGCGTTTTAAAAAGAGTTCTGGTGATAGATGTTGATTATGAAATTGAGGATCATCAGCATCACCATCACGACCATCATGGCTGCGGAGGAATTCATGTGAAAAACACTAATCCGCGCTTTTTCGTTAATCCCCAAATCATCGAGCTTTCCAAAGAATCGCAGTCTTACAACGAAGGCTGTTTGTCTTTTCCTGACATGCGTTCAGAAGTGGTTCGTCCGCAAAAAGTGACAGTGAAATATTTGGATTATAACGGAAATGAACAGGTTGAAGAAATGACCGGATTGCTTGCAATCTGCATTCAGCACGAAATAGACCATCTAAATGGAATTGTTTTTGTTGATCATATTTCAAAATTGAAACGTGACGTGATCTTAAATAAAATGAAAAAACTACGTAAATAATGGCACATTATCGCTACAAAGTAATTAACGAAAACGGTCGCTACATCAGTGGCAAAATGGCAGCTGAAAACCCGTCAGATTTGGCTACAACCTTGCGTGCGGGTGGCATGGAATTGGTGTCGTTTAAAGAAGAAAAAGAAAAATCAGGTGGCTTTTTAGACAGAATTACCAGCAAAGATTTGATCGGAATTTTCGTGCATTTGGAGCAGTTGGAAAGAGCTGGGGTGTCGATTGTTGACTCGGTAACTGATCTTAAAGAAACCGCAGATTCTAACAAAATTAAAAGTCTCATGCATGAAATTCATGAGTCGATCAAGAATGGTAGTCTCTTCTCGGAAAGCCTTGCCAAGCGTCCTGACGTGTTTAACTCGGTTCACATTGGTTTGATTACAATGGGTGAAAAAACCGGTAACCTGACCAACGCCTTCGCCAGTATTATTGAAGATTTGAAGTGGTCGATGGACATTCGCAGAAAAACCAAAAAAGCGATCACGGGCCCTTTATTTGGTATCATCATGATGTTTATCGTAATTGGTATCATGACTTCAATTGTGGTTCCGAAAGTAACAGGTTTCATCGTTTCGCAAGGTTTGGCTTTGCCTTTGATGACAATTTCACTAATCGCTTTCTCTGATTTTGTTAAAAATAATTGGTACCTCATCATCTTCTCAGTGCCTTTCATGTGGTTGGTGATTAATTTCTTGTCGCGCTTTCCTGAGCTTGCGGTGAAAATTGACGACATCAAATTGAAGCTGCCAATTTTTGGACCAATCATCAGCAAAATTGACTCAGCAAAATTCTGTCAATTCTTCGCCATGACTTTCAAAAGTGGTCTGGGTGTAATTGAATGTTTGGAAGCCTCGGGCGGTGTAATTAAAAACCGCGCCATCAAAAGAAGTATTTTGGTGGTGAAGCAGCAAGTGTCAGACGGACAGTCTCTGGCCAAGTCTTTGGCGCTTACCGGCTATTTTCCAAATCTCGTAGTGCGGATGTTTAAAATCGGTGAAGAAAGTGGTAACATGGAAAACTCGCTGCAAAATATTAAATTCTTCTACGACCGCGAAATTAACGACTCGATCGATAAATTGGTGGGCATGATTCAGCCAACTCTTACCATCGTAATGGGTGGCATGATTGCGTGGATCACAATCGCGGTATTTGGCCCGATTTACGGCAGCTTCTCAAAAATGAACTAATGAAAGTCTATTTCGTTGCGGGTATTGGCACC
>CAIUFU010000046.1 GCA_903898475.1 uncultured Alphaproteobacteria bacterium
CTAGTTGCCTTCGCACTTCTTGTAACTGGCGTTGAGAGAAAAATTCTTTCAAGAAAACCAGCCAGAAAAGGCAGAGACAAAAATTTCAAACCTCGCGGCAGAACTGACCGTGGAAATGATCGCGGTGGCAGAGACGATCGCAGATAAAATCTTTCAAAGATTTTAAAGAATAAAAAAGGGTCTGATGTGAAAAACATCAGACCCTTTTTTTGGTTTATATTTAAACTCTTCCGACCAATCCACCCTCGGTGTCACCCCGTTCTGAAGACTGTGGGTGATACAAAGTGAACTAAACTAATTCGTACAAGGACTAATCACCCCCGCCTGCCAAACACCAAAAGCGCCGCATCTTTTTGTTGGGTTGGTCACTGTGCTTATGTAAGCTGGATCAGCTGAACTGCATGTTGTGGTTGATGAAGCAACTTGGTTGTAATAAGTTTGAGGCCAAGCAAATGAAGAGCCGCTGCCGGTAATTGAGTAGTAGTTATTGGTATTAGCCGGAAGCGTAGTTGAAAGTATCTCTTTGCAAACCACCAATGACATGGCGTTGAAATCTAACATCATGGTGTTTCTAGTTTTGTAGAAAAGCGCATCGTCAAACACGTCACTATTCACCGAAGAAGAAACAAAATATGTGCTTAAAGTAACCGCTCCTCCCCCAAAAGAAGAACCGTAATTAGCTATCTCATCACCATCTGATGAAGCCGCATTTTGCGTTGCTGAATTATTATTAAAGGCACCGAATTTATTGGCTCCGTGGCTGATGATGACAAAAATTGCATCATTGGTATTTAGTTGAAAAACACTACTTCCGAGACTTTCTTTTACCGTAAGATTGCCGGTTTCCGGCGCTCTGCCAAATCCTGTAGTATCATCAATGGTAACGCTCGGCTGAGTAAATGCTTTAGCAACAATATAGGTAAATCTATTACCAAAACCATCTTCGGCCATATCAGTATTTAGACCCAAAGTTTGCACCGGAATCATACCATAAGCTAGTTGTGAAGATGCTCCTCCAACATAAACTCCAGCACCGCCGTTACAGGCCCCAGCCGCTGTTCCTGATATTCCATAATTTGGTGAGCTTGATTTCAAGTCAGCAAGAGACGCCGGACAAGGCAAGGCTTTGTTGGTCAATAAATAATTTCCCATCGCCTTATAAATTTCTGCCATGCGATCGCGGGTGACTTTATATTTGGCATTATTCATCGCTGTAATTGACGCCGACATTGAGCCGACAATCAAAATTGAAATGATCAAAATCACGATTGAAAGCTCGAGCAAACTAAAAGCTTTTTTCAGTTTTTTTTGTGAGAGATTCTTAGGCATTAATTTTTAACTGTTAATTATGAACTGTAACAAGGAGTGACCACGTCAACTTCCCAAACTCCAAAAGCACCGCATCTTTTTAACGGACGCGTATTTCTAACTTTATATCCGGTAGCGCAATCTTCATTTGCCTTAGCAACTTGATTATAGCGAGTTAGTGACCAAGTGTGTGCAATCCCATCTGATAAAGTTTGATCGCCATTTGGAGTGCCGGCACAAAGAATTAAATCCAATGCATCTAAATCAGAAACAATGTCATTTCTAGTTTTGTAGAAAACCATGTCATCGAAGATGTCGCTACTTGCTGAAGTGACGATGAAGTTTTTAGTAGTTCCGTAATTTAGTTGTTCTTCCGCATCACTTGATACGCCATTTTGCGTTGCTGAATTATTCGGATAAGCACCAAATTTATTAACCCCGTGACTTATCAAAACAAATATAGCGTCATCAGTTGCCACCTGAGTTGTGGTGGTATCGATTTTATCACTCATGGTAATTAATCCGGTTTCAGTAGCCACACCAAATCCAGTACTAGTATCTGGTTGCGTAAACGCCTGAGCCACCACATAAGTAAATTTACTGCCAAAGCCATCTTCAGCAAAACTGCTAGCCAAATTTAAATCTTGAGTTGGAACCATACCATAAACCAAACCAGTGCCTCTGGTCGCAACTCCGGCAGTAATGCAATTACCGTCCGTTCCCGTAAAATCACCGTAAGTATTATCAGATGATTTGATTGCATCAATTGGAGCCGGACATGGCAAACTTTTATGATTCATCAAATAAACTCCCATCGCTTTATAAACTTCAGCAATACGTTCTCTGGTGAGTTGAGTTTTAGAATTATTAGCCGAACTAGTTAAAACCGACAGACCTCCAGAAATTAAAACCGAAACGATCGTGATTACGATCGACAGCTCAAGAAGGCTATAAGCTCTCCTAGCCTGCTTCTGCGAGTTTATTATTTTTTTGCCAAAAACTATTTTCATTTTTTAAAAAATTCATTTTGACAATTCGATTGTCGTTTCTATCTTGCGCCGCCTCACCTTTTTGGGGATATAGCTCAGTTGGTAGAGCACCTGCTTTGCAAGCAGGGGGTCAGCGGTTCGAACCCGCTTATCTCCACCAAATCCTCCGCCTTAATTTAGGGCGGAGGATTTACACCTCCCCCAATTTCTTCTTCCCTCACTTCTCTTTTTATCTCTCTTCAATCACAACTTTTTTTTCTCTGCCTGTGCCAAAATAACTAGGCAACAAAGGCTTTTAGATCCTCAGAATTTTGTATTGAGCGCGATTTCATATTTGGGCAAGTTCTGCCAACTAATCCGGCCAAAACTTTTCCCGAACCAATTTCAATAATTTCTTCAACACCTTGCGACGCCATAAATAGCATGGTTTCGCGCCATTTTACCGCACCGGTAATTTGTCTGGTTAGCAAGTCACGAATCTCGTTTGGATCAGTCACTAAATTAGCCGTAACATTTGCCACCACCGGAATTAGCGGTGATTTAATTTCGGCTTTTTCTAGTGCAATTTTCATTTGATTTTGCGCATCAAGCATCAAAGCGCAGTGGAAAGCACCGCTCACAGGAAGAGCAATCGCACGCTTTGCGCCCTTGGCTTTAGCAATTTCTAAAGCGCGATCAATTGCTGCTTTTGAACCGGAAATTACCACCTGCCCAACTGAATTATCGTTGGCAACTTGGCAGACATCACCTTGCGCCGCTTCACTTGCAATTGCTTCGGCCACTTCAATTTCAACACCCAAAATCGCCGCCATAGCGCCTTGTGATTTTTCGCCGCATTTTGCCATTTCACGTCCACGCACTTGCAAAAGTTTTGCGGTTTCTTCAAGGCTGATGGCCTTTGCAGCGCAAAGTGCAGAATATTCTCCAAGCGAGTGACCAGCAACAAAAGAGCAAATATCTTCGATTTTTTTACCGAATTCTTTTTCTAAAACTGTTGTAAGTGCAATTGATACCGCCATTAGAGCCGGTTGGGTATTTTCGGTTTTAGTGAGTTCTTCACTTGGACCTTCAAACATAATTTTTGACAAATTAACGCCTAAAATTTCGTCAGTTTTTTGAAAAACTTCACGTGCTGCCGCAAAATTTTCGAAGAGGTCTTTACCCATTCCAACTACTTGCGAACCTTGACCAGGAAATACTAAAGCTGTTTTCATAAAATTTATTTTTGGTTAGAAATATTTATAGACTGAGACCGGTATTAGGTTTATTTGCACGATCATGGTATATCTTTACATGACTTTTCTTCGGAATCGAAGAATTAAATTCTCTAGGATCTTTAGCATTATTCAAAGCCGGCTCTACTTTAGGAGCATCTTGAACTTTCTTATCCGATTTAGAGCACAGTGAATAAATATCTAATGGCGCTTTAACAATCGAAATTGCGGCTACAGCAGCAGCTGAAACTCCAACTCCAGCAGCAAGTGTGGCCGCAGAAGCCCCGCCAAAAGCAAGTCCAGCACTAGTTGCAGCTACACCAGAAATGATTCCAAACGCAAGCGGTAGCGTCCCTAAAGTAGCGTAACCCATCCAAGAAGGAGTATTGTAAGCGACGCTGGCGCCAAATTTTGCTCCAGCGTAAATAGATGCCCCAACGCAGCAAACTGCAGAAATTGGCACAGCAAATGCTGAGCGCGCGCCAAAGTTGAACCAATTACCCCTACTAGAGCTCTTATCAAGCACATCTATCACCCTATCTGTAAGATTGCGAAAGAACTCTTTGGGAAAAGCTTTCGTATAATTTGCTGCGTAATCAGACCAAATGCCCATTTTAAAAACCCGTTAGTTTGAATATTTTTTCAAAATTTTCTTAACATCTTCGCAAATCGCGCCATTAGCTAAAGCAAAGGCAATATTAGCTTCAAGATAACCAAGAACATTTCCGCAATCGAAACGAATTTCATCGATGGTTTTGTAGTAAAAAGGATGATTTTTGCACATCGCTTTCATGGCGTCAGTTAGCTGAATTTCGCCGCCCGAACCAATTTCAAATTTTTCTAAATATTCAAAAATTTCTGGCTGAAGAATGTAGCGACCAGTAATTGCAAGGTTTGAGGGCGCCACTTCCGGCTTTGGTTTTTCCACCATGTCGGTGATTTTTTCTTTTCCTTCATTTTTGATGATGCCGTATTTTGAAGTGTCTTGCAGATCAACCTCACCTACCGCCACAACTGACGACACCTCTTCTTTACTTTGGTAAAGATCAATCATTTCGCCCAAGAAATTTCTTTTGCGGTCTTTGCTTTGCATCATCATTTCATCGGCCAAAATCACCACGAAGGCTTCATCTTTGGCGATAAAATTTCTAGCGCACCAAATGGCGTGACCCAAGCCCAAAGGCTTTTGTTGACGTACGAAAGCCATCTGTCCGGCTTCAGGAAGCCAACCCATTACTTGGCTTAATTCTTGTGATTTATTTTTTTCATCGAGCTTTGATTCAAGCTCGTAAGCGTGATCGAAGTGATTGTTGATGGCGTTTTTATTTCGACCGGTAACGAAAATAAATTTTTCAATTCCAGCGTCCCTCGCCTCTTCAAAAGCATATTGAATGATCGGCTTGTTGGCGATTGGCAACATTTCTTTTGGCATCGATTTAGTCGCTGGTAAAAAGCGCGTGCCTAGCCCACCAACTGGAAAAACTGCTGTTTTAACTTTTCTCATTATTCTTCGCCCTCATTTAGAAGTTTTAATTTGCGGTAAATCGTTGATCTGCCGATCTCAAGCTGCTTAGCAACTTCTGACATGTTGCCATTGTGGATATCGACAATTCTGCGAATCACCTCTTCTTCAATGACTTCCATGGTTTTGCAGCGACCTTCATCGTCAAAAATATCGACTAACTCGCTGTTCACATCGGAATTTTTTTTGATCGCCGCTTTGGCTTTGGTAATGCTGTTATTTTCTTTGTTTAACAATTGCGGAAAATGTTCCGGCTTCAAAGTTTCGCCATCGCACAACACAACCGCGCGAAAAATTGAGTTCTTCAACTGACGCACATTATCTTCCCAGTCGTAATTGTAGAGCAGGTAGAAGGCGTCGTTGCTGATTGATTTGATTTTTTTATTTTCGTTAACGCTGAAATCACGACAGAAATTTTCGGTTAGCATTTTGATATCTTCTTCACCGCGCGCTCTCAAAGACGGCACCGTGATTGGAAAAGCTGAAATGCGATATTGCAAATCTTCGCGAAATTTTTTGGCGGCAACTAATTTTTTTAAATCGCGCATTGCCGATGAAATAACCCGCACATTAAGGCTGATTGGCTCTTTGCCTGCTGCGGTGGTGAATTCTCCGTCTTGCATAAAACGCAAAAGTTTAACCTGAAGGTCAGAACGCATTGAATCAATTTTTTCAAAGAAAATAGTGCCGTTATTAGCTTCGCGCAGCTTGCCGATATTTTTTACTTCGCCGTCAGCAACCGGAAGATCAGAACCAAATAATTCTTCTTCAGCGTTGCTGGCTCGAAGCAAATCACATTCAACCACAATAAATGGTTTTCCTGAGCGCAGGCTCGAGCCATGAATTGCGCGCGCCAAAAGCTCTTTTCCGGCACCCGCTGGGCCTTCAATTAAAATTGGAATTGTTGAGTTAACGACTTTTTTGGCTAATTTAATCGCGTTAGAAAGTGGTTCGCTTTGACCGATAATGTCAGAAAAAGCCACCTTGTCTTTGCCTTTGCGGGCTAAGTGTGAAACTTGGTATTTGAGATTTTTCTTCTCAATCGCGTTGTTAATTGAAGCGGTAACACGAGCAAAAATATCTCTCTCGCCTTTTACGATGTAGTCGATGGCGCAGTAGTTAATTGCCGTAACCACCAAATTCACATCTTGGCTGGCAGTTAAAACAATCACCTGCAAATCGCCTTTGATTGGGGCGATTTGTTTTAGAACCGTAAGGCCATCAAGATCAGGCATTGAAAGATCTAGCAACATCACATCCACATCATGGCAAGAGATTCCCTTCACTACTTTTTTATTCATGAAGAAATCCACCACCTCCATGCCGCTAGTCATAATCATCGGATTATGTCCTAGGTCATTAATGAATTTGCCGAGAACCTTACATTGCGTAGGTTCATCATCCACGATTAAAATATTGCGCTTATTCATGTCTTTGTAAATTTTGATTATTTTTTTTCTTTGAGTCTTTTTTCTTGGAGAAGCTGGATGATTTTTGCGGCGGTTTCTTCAACCGATCTTTTGGTGACGTCAATGATCGGGCAATTCAGTTTAGCAAAGAGTTTACGAGACTCTGCAACTTCATTTTTTATTGATTCAATATCAACGTAATCAGTGCCCATTTCTTGACCCAAAGAAGCTAGGCGCGTCTGCCTTATTTGCACCAATTTTTCTGGATTAATCATCAAACCCACAATCAGCGGCTTTTTCAAATCGTAAATTGATTGCGGGATGGTTTCGATGGAGACAAAAGGCACGTTGGCAGTCTTGTGACCGCGGCAAGAAAGGTAAACTGAAGTTGGTGATTTTGAAGTGCGCGAAACGCCAACAATCACGATGTCAGCATCATACAAATCCCAAGTCGATTGGCCGTCATCATGAGTTAAAGTGTAGCTAATTGCCTCAACACGCGAGAAATATTCACCATCAAGCAAATGCTGACGACCCACAGTGTGGCTGATATGCATGCCCAAATAGTTAGAAAATTCGCCAATGATGTGAGATAAAACCGGAATACATGGCACCTTCATTTCATAGCATTTGCGCTTTAGCGGCTCGATCAAATCGTCATTTAAAATGGTGTACATCACGATGCCTGGATCTTTGGCAATTGAATCTATGGCGCGCTCCAACTCTTGTTTGGTGCGAACTAGCGGCCAAATAAAATCGTTAGATTCCACACCTTCAAATTGCGACAACACGGCGCGCGCAACTGAGCTTAAAGTTTCGCCAGTTGAGTCAGAGATTAAGTGAATATTTATCAGTTTTTCGGTCATGATTATTTAGTGCTAAGTGATGGAACAGTGATGTCAGAATTAACGATGACAGTAATTCTGGTGCCTTGTGGAACGCGGATCACCGGACTGACATTAATCGTATTGCCAATAACCTGACCCACCGTGTCGATGATGGTTTTACTAACATCGTAAATCGCTTGGTTGGTGGCGCTTCCCGTAGTTGTCGTGGTGCCTTGAGTTGGGTTGGTTGTAGTTGTAGTTGAAGCATTGTTGGTCAAAAGTTTTTGCGCTGCTGCCACACCACCAACTGCTAAAATACTGGTCAACATTGAGCTGGCAATGATCGAACCATACTTACTGTCAACCTCACCCGGAATTCCCGACCTGCCAAATTGATCTGAGGCGTTGAAGCTAATTGACAAATCAACCCCGTCTGGCCTGATTAAGCGCGACCAGCTAATTTCAACTCGGCCTTGGCCTTGCGTGACTTTGCTTGAGTAAGAACCAAATAATCGTGAACCACGCGGAATTAAAACTTCGTTTCCCGCCTCACCATAAACGTCTCGGCTAACCACGCCCCGCACCGATCCGGGAATTTCAGTGTTAATCGCTGTTTCCAAAACTGCTGTCAGCAATTTACCCTGAGCAATCGTGTGAGCTCTATCGCTAATGTAGGTTGCAGCAACTCCGGCTTTGGTTTTTTCCAAAGCCTCAATTGGATCTTGGTTGAGATTTACGATGTTGTTGTCGTAGCCAACACTACGCGCCGGACCACCAGAACCATCGGCACCAGAGCCAAAAACAATGATTGGAGCGTAACGCGGATTAACTTCTTTTTTCTTCTCGACCGGCTCTTTGCTTTCTGAGGCAATTGGCTGTGCTGGCTGTTGATTTGGGTTGGCCACTGGATTGATTGGATCAAGAACCAATGGATTTTTCACTGGATCGCTCGGCAAGGGAAGTGGATCTTGAGGAATTGCGTCCGCCGGCAAATCCGGTAAAGTCGGAACTTCTGGAGCTGCTGGCTTAGCTAAAATTGCCGGATTTTCTTCATCTTTTGAGACTTCTTTAGTTTCAAGTTCAAATGGCGATTTACCTTCGTCACTTGGCGCTACTACTGAAGGCTTGGGAGTTGCAACTTCTTCTAATTTTTCTGACTTAGTATCACCTTTAAAAAACAAAAAATAGACCACAACAGTGATCAAAATCGAAGAAGCGGCAATCACCGCTACTTTACTTTTTTTCGCTGCTGCAATCGCGGGGCCAGTTGATTCTACATCAACATCATCTTCTTCAATTTCCTGCTCTGGCTTTTTTGTAAATTTCGATTTCATGAAAATGTGTTTGAGCTTGGTAAATTGTGACGCGGATTTTGTCTTTTTTTAGAAGACTAAATCTTAATTCTTAAATCAATTTTATCTTGGCAAAAAACTTTCTTATTTCTTCGAAAACTTCTTCTTTTTCCTTACCGTTGATAATCACGTGATTAGAAAAATCTAACTCGGATAAAAACTTTTCACTCGAGTGAATTTTTTCGTAAATAATTTTGCCACTGATCGGGTTCACCACCGGATCTTTTGTTCCTTGAATAATCAAAGCATTAGTCACCACCAAAGGCAGATTTTTTTCGCAAATCGTCATTAGTTTTTCTAACTGCTCCACGCCTCTCAAATAGTTGCGGCTGTAATTGATTTGTGGATTTTCAGGCACGTCATCAACAAATTCAAAACGACCTTTTTCGATGTGCAATTTTTCCAACATCTCGTTCCAAACGTTAATTCCGGGAACCATTTTGGTTTTAATGTCGAGCAATTTTAGAGCGGCGTTAATTGAGACAATTCCGACTAATTTTTTTGCTGAGTGATTTTTTTTCGCACAAGAAAGCAAACCCAAAAGCCCGCCGGTTGAAAAACCAACAATGACAATTTTTGAGCAAATATTTTGCAAAGCCGCGTATCCACGCTGCATGCCGCAATACCAATCTTCCCAAGTAACATCTTTCAAATTGATCGGCGCGGTGCCGTGTCCCTTCATTCTTGTGCCGTAAACCTTGAAACCGAAGCCATTTAGAAATTGCGACAAAGCCTCAACTTCTTTGGGCGCTGATTTGTAACCATGCGAAACCAAAACACCAACGCCGCGCACTTGCGAAGAAACTTTAGCGCGTGAATCAAGAAAAAACGGCGAGCCAACTGATTTATCTTTGGAGAATTTTTCGTCGAAATAAATTTCGTAATCCGAATTAAAAATTTCCAAATCGCGTTTGTGAATTTCGTGAAAAACTTTTTTACGTAAATCTTCGTCCTTAATTTTAACACTTCTGCGAACAATCGCGCTTGCGGTATCAAGCAAAGCAAATTCATTGGCAACCACGTGCAGAGAGTTCTCCAGTCTGATCTCGTGAAAGTCATACTGCTTAGCTAAAAGATCTTTTTTAATTCTGATTCTGCTGCCAGAAATTTCTTCGATGACGCCTTGTTTTTTGGCTAATTCGTAAACTCCGTCAAAATCGCGATGCGGTTCATCGAGAAACATTTTCATCAAATTTTCTTCGAAGACGCTGTGATTGATGCGGTATTTACCGCAGCTGTGGATCATCACGCCAGAAAGATAAATAACTCTTTTGAGGTGATTAATTTCAATTTCTTCTTCCTCAAAATATCCTAACGCCGCCGCGAAAATGTGATCCAAATTCACTTGAATATCCGAGTAAATTTTAGCCATGAATTCGTTAGTGAGGCGCGTTTTGAAGTAGCGCAACAGTAGATTGGCTTTGGTTTCTTCTTTTATGATTGGTAGCTGACCAATCAAACCCTGCGCTGATTTTATGTAGTCTCCCAAATTTATCGGATCGCCGAAATTGATGTTGATGTCAGCGCCCAAAAGCAAATTGCCTTCAATTTCCAACTCTTCCGCAACTTGCTTAGGAATTCTTTTTACCAGCCTTGCTGCTAATTGTTGGATTTTATTTTTACCCGGTCGAAGCGGGTAGTAAGTGATGTTGAGCGGCACAATTTGAGTGCTGAGATCTTTAAAATTATCCTGGTAAGTAATGCCAAAATTAGTTTCGAAGTCTTTAAGAATTTCCAAATCACCAGCCTCAAAAGCCTCGATGATGTCGGCGCGGTAAATTTGTGATTTTAGAGCCAAAACTGCTGACCCTGTGCGCACAGGCCCAACGCGACCTGGTGTGTAATTGATAAAGCCAGAATCTTCTTTGATTTCTTTGCTTTTAAGCATGCTGCCTTCTGGATAAATCATCCAATCGTAATCGCCCGTAACGAGATCTTTGATGATGACATTGTCGCGATTTTTATGTTTGGTTGAGATGGTTCCAACCGATTCTAAAAAGCGACCAAGTGCTCCGTGGTAAAGCCCCGAATCAGCTAAACATCTGATTTGGCGACCGGTGTATTTGTAAATTAAATAAGGAACAAAAAAAGTTTCAGCGCGCGTAAAATGGTTGGCAACAAACATTACCGGCTTTTTCGGCAGTTTTTCCAAGCCGCTTACCGTAAAGTTCGAACCTAAAAGCTTTTCTAAAATTCGCATAGCTATGGCAGCGTAACGGAAGGTCTTGGAGGACATTGGATGGAGTTAGAATTTAAAAATTTTTTTGGTCTGATTTGGAACTGAGTTTGTGAATAACCACCCCCAACCCCTCCTTGAAAAGGAGGGGCTTTAGTCTGAGCTCGGTTTTGAGTAACTCCCCTCCTTTTCAAGGAGGGGTTGGGGGTGGTTATTCAAGCACTCGATTCACCTTTTTAAGAAAACTTCTTCTCAAAAACCGCTTCATTAAGTTGTCTCAACTCTCTGATTTCAACTTCGGCAGTTGCAATGCGGATTTTATCTTTTGCGGTCACGGCAATTTTCAAAACAGAAACTCCCTTCTTCTCAGCTTTTTTCTTGAATTCAGAAACCATCGCAGAGTCAAGCGCTACTAAGTAGCGCGACTGATCTTCACCAAATAAAATTTCATTAGCATCGCCCGCAATTGCCGCGGCATCAACATCGCAGCCGATTTTGTCAGAAGACATTTCAAACAAAGCAACCAACAAACCGCCATCCGAAACATCGTGGCAAGCGTTGATGCTAGAAGATTCAATCAACTCTCTAACAAATTCAGAATGTTTTTTCTCTTCAAGCAAATCAACTTTTGGCGGATTTTTTTTGCCGTCAATTTTCAAAATTTCGCGCTCAAAAAGTGAGCAATTAACGTGACCTAAACTTTTGCCAATTACAAAAACTTCATCGCCAACCATTTTGAATTTTGCGTCACATCTTTTTTGAAAATCTTTCAACAAACCAACGCCGCCAATTGCCGGAGTTGGCTGAATCGCCTTGCCGTCAGTTTCGTTGTAAAGCGAAACGTTACCTGAAACCACGGGGTAATCTAAAACTTTTGAAGCCTCGGTAATTCCTTGAATGGCGCGCACAATTTGGCCCATGATTTCGGGTTTTTGCGGATTGCCAAAGTTCAAACAATTGGTGATGGCCAGTGGCTTGCCGCCAACTGCCGAGATGTTTCTGTAAGTTTCTGCAACTGCTTGTTTAGCGCCTTCAAAGGCGTCAGCCTCAACGTAGCGCGGCGTGCAATCAGTTGAAATTGCTAGCGCTTTCTGGGTGCCATGAACGCGCACAATTGCGGCGTCACCACGAGTGTAAAGCGTGTCATTCATCACTTGTGAATCGTACTGCTCAAAGATCCATTTTTTGGAAGCAAGATCAGGAACTTGCAGGAGAGTTTTTAAGTTTTCTAAAATTTGATTAGGCATTTTTAACTAAGGTAAATTATTGCTTGCATTGGCTCAAAACCACTTCGATCCGACCTTCCCAGAACTCTTGAATCACAACGTTTGGGCGGTAATTTTTTAAGATTTCCCAGTTTAGATCACAAGGAAATTCATTGATGTAAGCGCTTTGCGAAAAATGCTCGGAAACTAGTTCGGTCAAATTACCGAAAAAAGAATCTTTGTAAGCAAAAAGCACCGGCAAATTTTTGTCATTATTTTCAAAAAACATCGGCTTGTGAAACTGCTCTTTAGCAGCTTTTGGCGCTTCGTAAATGCGCGATTTTCTTTCAAATTGCGGCACTAATTCAACATTTAATTCTGTTGCATCCGAATTCATAATTTGCGCAATGTCGCCGCTAACGTAACCGTCCGCCAAAATCTTGAAATCACTGCGCAAATGTGGCTTAAATTTCAAAAGCTTGGCAATTTCAACGTAAGCGTAATGCGCGCCCGGCTTGCTCCAGTGGGTGTCGATTCTTTGGTAAACTTCTTCTTGTTTTTTTGCCTCAAGCAAAATCGGACGCAAATCAAGCACCGGAAAATCTGGATATTTTTGCTTCAGCGCTGACAAAAACTTGTCCATGCGATGCGGGCCTTTTGGCGTGATGTAATCTGGCAAGAACTCGGGATAAATCGTGCTTTTATCCGCCGCAATCACCAGCAAATACTCGATGTTTTTAGCGCGCATTTTTTGCCAATTCTCGGCAAAAGATTTGACGCCACGCTCAATTAATTCGTCGCTAATTTGCGCCCTGCCCGTGGCATCAAGCAGCGAATTGTGGTTGTCAAAATAAAGCCAGCCGTCTTTGCCAACCACCGCGCGCGAATCGGGAGACTCATTAAAAACCTTGTCCATGACGCGGCTGTTAATCGTGATTAAACTTTTGCGAAAACCGTAATTGTCGTTGAAGAATTTTTCAAAATTCTGTGGAAATTCTTTCACTTCCAAAAAAGTTTTTGGTGCATTTGGCAAAGCCACCGGCAGGCGCTTTTCAAACAAATCTTTCACCGGAGAAAAGTGAAAAATATTGTCGAGCACCGGCAAAGTCACAAGCAAGGCAAAGGCAAAAATCAGGATTTTATTTTTTCTCATCTGTCTCGCATTTAGTTAAAATATTTTCAATGTTGCGCTCGATAAATTCTTGGATCACAACGTTTGG
The DNA here is from genome assembly GCA_903898475.1 of uncultured Alphaproteobacteria bacterium. Taxonomy (GTDB): domain Bacteria; phylum Pseudomonadota; class Alphaproteobacteria; order Rickettsiales; family UBA1997; genus UBA2645. The sequence continues at coordinate 13,223 of CAIUFU010000046.1, forward strand.
ACGACGGCTTGCAACAATCTCATCATTAACGCCGCAGGCCAGACCTTTGATGTAAAAACTTTGCGAAAAGTGCTCATTTACCAAAGGCTGCAAATTGTTAAAAAAAGAATCTCGCTCAACAAAAAGCACCGGCAGATTTTTGTCTTCAGCAGCAAAACTTTCAAACTCTTTAAATTTCTTTCGCTCCACTTCCAGAACCCCAACTGGCACCGCAGTTTTTTTGAAATTGGCCACTAAATCGTAATTCAAATTTTTAGCATCAATGCCGCCAATCATCGAAATATCACCCAAAAACATTTCGTCTTCTTTGTTGGTAAATTCGCTGCGTGGATGCGACGCAATTTTTAGCATTTTCATAATTTCGAGATAGCCGTAATGGGCACCGCGCATGTTCCAATGGGTGTCAGTTTTGTGGTAGATTATTTCATTTTTTTTCGCTTCAAGCAAAGTTGGTCGCAAATCTAACACCGGAAAATCAGGGTATTTCTTTTTAAGCGCCGCCAAAAATTTATCCAAACGATGCGGACCTTTGGGCGTGATGTATTCAGGCAAAAAATCTGAGTAAATTGTCTCTTTGTCAGATGCGATCACCAGCAAATATTCAATTTTTTTGGCGCGCATTTTTTGCCAATTTTCACCAAAAACTCTCACCCCACTTGCAACTAATTCGTCACTAATTTCTGCCTTACCAACCGCATCAAGCAGCGATTTGTGATTTTCGAAAAAGAGCCAGCCATCTTTGCCAATCAAGGTGCGAACATTAACTGACTCGCCAAAAACCTCATCCATTAACCGGCTGTTACTTTTGATTAAAGTTTTTCTGAAGCCGTAATTGTCGTTAAAAAAGTTTTCAAATTTTTGGCAGAATTTTTCTGCTTCCAAAAAAGTTTTCGGCAAAGGTGGCAAAGTCACGGGCGAGCGTTTTTCAAACAAAACTTTTACCGGAGAAATATGAAAAATATTGTCGAGCACGGGCAGCAGCACAATCAAAACAAATGAGGCAATGAGAATTTTATTTTGCCGCATGCCTTAGAACTGAAAGTAAATGAATGGATTGTGAGTTGCGGCTGACAATCTGACAATTGCGAGAATAAAAACCAAAATCAGAAAGACATCAAAGCCAGCAGCAAAAACTTTATTTTTTTGCCATCTTGCCACCAAATTTTTCAGCATTGGCGAAAGGCCCAAGAAAGCTAAAATGGCTGCCATCCAGACAAAGTGCGATTGAGCTGTTTGCGCCACTGCATTAAAGCCCCAGCCAAATTTATTTCCGGTAAACATCATTTTTAGAAAAGCGATTGAGTGAGTTAAATTGGGGCTGCGGAAAAATACCCAACCAATCATGATGACGAAAATGGTGTAGAAATGTTGGGCGAAACTCGGCAGAAAATTTAAAAAAGCTTTGCCGATTCTGACCCGCTCAAAGACCAAGAAAAACCCGTGAAACATGCCCCAAATCACAAAATTCCAACTAGCGCCGTGCCACAATCCGCAAAGAAAAAACACTAAAACTAAATTGAAATATTGGCGAGGTAGCGAAACGCGATTGCCGCCCAGAGGAATGTAAACATAGTCGCGAAACCAAGCTGAGAGCGACATGTGCCATCTTCTCCAAAATTCTTTAATCGAGCGCGAAATGTAGGGGTAGTTGAAATTTTCGGGAAATTTAAAACCAAAAATTCGTGCCAAACCAACCGCCATGTCTGAATAGCCCGAGAAGTCGAAGTAGATTTGCAAGCTGTAGGCAGCAAGTCCGGCCCAAGCAATTGCTGGGTTTAAGTCAAGAACTGGCGAAGTAAAAACCGCGTCAGCAAATTCTCCCAGAGGGTTTGCGATGATGATTTTTTTGCCCAAGCCGATGATGAAACGACGAATTCCTTGCGCTGCAGCGTAGAAACTGTGACGTCTTTCGCCTAAATATTTTTCAATGGCGTTGTAACGCACGATTGGGCCGGCGATTAATTGCGGGAAGAAAGAAATGTAGAGCGCCAAATCGAAAATGTTTTTTTGCGCCCGACATTTGCCGCGGTAAATGTCGATTAAGTAGGAGATGGCGTGGAAGGTGAAAAAAGAAATTCCAATCGGCAGGTGGATTTTGTCGTTGGCAATTTGTGTTGAGAAAAACTGGTTGAGATTCTCAAACAAGAAATTGGCGTATTTGAAGTAACCAAGCAGCACTAGGTTCACCACCACTGCTGCAAAAATAATAAAATCTTTTGAGCGCTTGGTTTGTTTTTTGCCAATGGCAATTCCAAAAAAATAATTCGCCGTAATTGAAAGCAGCAAAAGCCACAAGTAATGCAGCTCTCCCCAAGAATAAAAAACTAAACTCAGCACCAAAAGCACGCTGTTGCGAATATTTTTCGTCGCCAGATTTTTCGGCAAAATAAAATAAAGCAGCAGGGTTAGCGGCAAAAAGGCGAAGAGGAAGAGGTTTGAGCTGAAGACCATTTTTGTTTTTATTTTTTAAATTCTTTTTCCCGTAAGGCTTCTTTGATGTGGCGCAAAAGCTTGAAAATGTTGGATCCGCAAAGTCTTAAAACTGCGCCTAAAATCAAAATCACAAAAAAAAAATACAAGTGACGTAGAAAGAAATCATCAATTTTAAAAGTGGCGCCAGAGCATGAATGTGGCACTTACTCCACTCTCGGTGACACCCAGAAGGAAGTAGCACACCGAGGAAAAAATGACTTCGATGTCTAAAACAACACTGCCACTCCTTGGTCGAGGAGAAGTTGGTTTAGGTAAATTCCGCTGTCGGCGATTTCTTGGGGGTCGCGGTTTTTTTCGCCCAAAAAAACGTCGCAAACGTAGCGGCCGTAAACATCGGTGGCGGTGGTTTTGACGATTAAGAACGGCACGTCTTTGAGAATTTTTTCTAAAGCTTTAGCGCTTTTTTTGCCCGCGGCGCTGCTTAATTCAGGGGCGTTTATGCCGCGCAGGCGTAAGATTTCGCGGTGGGTTAATTTGAAACCCAAATCTAAAATCACATGCAAAGTGTCGCCGTCGATTACGCGCTCGAGCTCGGCTTTGTAGATGTTCATTTTTTTGTTTGAGTCGGGCAATTTTTTGAAAGAGTACTCACCTCCCTCAACAAAAGACTGCACCACTTGGTCGCCGCTTTTAAGGGCTTTGGGCAAAGTTTCTTCAACCTCGCGAAAAATGTTGAAGCCGCAATCAATGTAAAGCTTTTGCGCCACGCCTTGTTTGATTAGCGGGTAAGAAAAAATTTGGCCGCGTTTGGCTTGCAGTTTTTTGCCTGAAGGCTCTCGCTTAGCGCTGGTGACGCGGATTTGTGAGATTTTCGATTTTGCCACTTCAGTTTGAAGAGCATCCCCACTCCAACCATTTTCTCGCGACAAATTTTCTAGCTCTTTGCGGTCTTCCTCTTTTTTTACTCCACTTAAAACTCGGTAGTGACTCCAGTTTAATTTGTCGTCGTCTTTGGGAAGTTTGGGGTAGGCTTTGTAAAAGCTACGCATTTTGTAAAGAACGCTTTTAGCAATTCCTAAATCGCTTTCGATCTGCAAAACTAGGTGCTTGTCGTAGTCTTGCTGGATATTTTCTGCCAAATGTTCGTCGAGTGTTTTTCCAATTTGCCACGCCATCACAACCTTTTGTCGGGTAATATTTTTCTGCGCTTCGTCAACATGTGTTCGAAGTTTTAAAAGCAGTGTAGCGTAGTTATTCAAAGTGATTTGTTGCTCGGTCATTTGCTTTTTTTAATTGGTTTTTTCAACTGTTGCCTGGCAGGCAACAGTGCTACTTTTTTTACCCAACCCTTTAAAATCAAAGCTTTTGCGACCTCACTGTGTCAAAACTGTACTAAGTCAAATCAACTAGAAAGGTCTTATTTTCTAAAATTTTGCAACCCCCAGTTGGCAATTTTTGTTGAAAGATAAATCGCTGCCGCCATTTGGTCTAATTAAATTCTCTCAATTTTTTTAGATCAAATGCCAAGCCAATTAATTAGCGCCATTAAGCGCAACCAAAATGTGTCACTAGACGACCTAAAACGCTTTCAAGATGCCAAAATTGATTTCAACGAAACCGATCCGCCGCGGCAACACTGCACTTACTCTAGCTGCAGAAAGGGGGATGAAAGATTTGGTACTGAATTTGCTGCAACTTCCAAGCATCTTGATTCAGGGAAAGGCGATTGAACTGGCTGACAAAAATAACCACCGCGAGATTGCTGAAATCATTCATGACAAGGTCGTAAAAATTGGCTTAAATGCCAGCTTGTTTGAGGCCATCGCAGCCCCCAACAACCCTGAAAAATACCAAACTATTCAAGATCTAATCGCGCAAGGAGCTGAATTGAACACTCACAACGCCGAGGACGAAACGCCTTTGATGCTGGCTGCAAGACAAAATGACGTGGAGCTTGCGACAATTCTTTTCAACCATCAAACGCTTATTCTTAGTTACATAAATGCCCGAGGCCGCTCAGCAGAAAGAATTGCCGAAGAAATGGGCTCTACAGAAATTCTTGAGATAATTGAGCAGCGGCGCCAAATCTTGAACGAATCTCTGATTGATCACATTTCAAGCCGCGATCTTACTTCTGAAAAAAAATGCAACATCTCACAACAACTACTGCTGCTCGGTGCTAGCCCTAATGCGGTTAATCAGCATGGTAATTCAGCTTTGATGATTGCAGCTTTCCAAGGTGATTTGGCTTTAGCGCAAAAATTTATTTCTCACCCCCAAATTACTCTCAATTACCGCAACGAAAATCACCAAGCGATCAACATTGCAACCGACAACGACACACCTGAAATTGTTGAGGCGATTGAGCAGCGGCGCCAAAATTTTAACCAAAGAATGTTGAAAGCCTTTCACAATCCGCAAATCCCCACGCAGCGAAAATCAGCATTTGTCACAGCAATGCTAGAGCGCGGAGCAGATCCTGATGCCAAAAACGATCAGGGCGTTTCAGCTTTGATGCTGGCAGTTACTCAAGATGATTTTGCAAGCGTCCAAGCACTGTGCCGCTATGGCGTCAGAATTGATCGCGAGGCTTTGCAAAGCGCCCAAGATCATGGTTTTAGAAATGTTTTTAACCGAATGGTTTTCGACGCCGCCTCTCAAAATGGTGGAAGATCTCGCGCAACTTACCGAGATGATGTGGAAAATATTTTGGAGCTTCTTGAAACAACTTTGCAAAGTGATCCTAAGGCAAATTTTTTCTCTACCTCCTCCTTAGTAGCCTTAGCTATAGCCGAGCCCACTCTAAATTTGGTAACTTTGGCGAAGGAGAGATTGCGAGAATATCCTAAATTTTCCGAAGAAGATAAAATTACTTTTTTGTTAAGAATTGACCAAGCGGTCACCTTGAGAATGACGGCGGATGGAGTGGAATCGGAAGAAGAAGGGGTTGTAGAAAATCACAGCAACAAAAGAAAATTTGACATGAGTGAAAGCGAAACTCCCGAAGCAAAAATCGGCCGCACTGAAGTTTCAGAAGTTAGTGCTTTTGTGGCAAACCTGCCCGCAGATTTAATCAGGCCTACCGCATCCAGAGGCTCAACAAATTTCGACAGCATCACCATTCCCAACCCAAGCCCCGCAATCTTCGGTGAATCCACTGTTTTTAGGGCGTTTTCTCAAAATGGCGTGAAGCGGTAAAAAACTCGAAAACGAGCATCCCCCTCCTTTTCAAGGAGGAGTTAGGGGTGGTTATTCCAAGAATTCGTAATGATTTTTTTATAAAAAAACACAAAGGCCCCAACACCATTTACGCGAAAACATAACACCTCGAATTAACATCCCACCCGCGAATAACCACCCCAACTCCTCCTTGAAAAGGAGGGGCTTTAGCGTCGAGTTCTCAAAACCGGTAAGACAAAGTTACGCCGCCGAAATGGTCGTAGGTTTTCGAGCTGCCTTTGAATTGGCGGGTGGAAATTGAGTTAACAAAAGAAAGGCGCACCTCTTTGTAAATGATTGCCGCGCCAATTTGGGCGCTGCCAACTAGAAGCTTTTTGTCTAGAGCAGTTAGGGTCCCCAACTTTTTCTTTTCAAGTAGGTCTTTTAGCATTTGTAAAATGCCATCTATGTCGTATTGAACGTCTGTAACGGGTGCTTACATTATTTCCTGCGGACTTTCTTACACTTTCTTATATTGAGGCGGCCTTGAAGCGATTGGAGACTTCGGATCCA
>CAIUFU010000047.1 GCA_903898475.1 uncultured Alphaproteobacteria bacterium
CCACTCTCCTCTTTTGCTCAAGATCCCAATTGCGTCTTTGACGATAACATTTCCGACCAAATTTTAGCCCAAGTTGACCGCAAAAATCCCGAAGCAATTCGGGGCTTACGCAACTGTTTCAAGTTCGATCACCAACTGATGATGAAAGCTGCGATCATCGATCCCACGCAATTTCAATTCGCCGCCGATGTTTTGCAAGGCGATGAAAATTTTGTGCATCGCTTAATCAAAGTAAGCCCCGCAGCTCTAGAATATGCCTCAGCAAAACTACGCAGCAATGCCAGCTTCATGGAAAGAGCCACTTACATCAGTCGCGACTCTTTGCAATTTGCCGCACCGGTTCTCACCGACAATAAAATTTTCATGCGGCAAATGATTACGATTGATTCAAGAAATTATAAATTTGCCTCAGAGCGCTTGAAAGAGCTTACAGAATTTGCCGAGATCGCTTTTAAAGATGACGGATTATTACTGGAATTTGCGCCGATCAAAATCAGATCTGATAAAAATTTAGTTAAAATCGCCACCCATTCCAACGAGTCGGCAATTAAATTTGCCTCAGATGAGATGAAGAAAGAGAAAGAGTTTCAGTTTGCTCCTGAAAAACTTTCTGACGTAAATATCGCAGAACTAGAAAAGTTTTTACAGAAAAATTACACTATCGCCGAGAAGCAAAAAAACCTCGGATTTTCTTTGACTGGCAAAGCCAAAAAATTTCCTAAACAGCAAATTATTGATCGCAACTACGTCACAAAATGGCAGGGCGATTTAAGACTTTCAGATGAAACAATTAATCGCGATTTGCATTTGATTGCTGCAGATAGTCGTAATTATCCGATTTTGTGGAAGAGAGATTTTCGTAAATATCCTGAGCTAATTAAAAAAATCGAAAATTTTTTAGCCAATCACAATGTTGACCAAAGCGCCATTGACAATCTTTTGACGACTTATTTTTGGAAAATAAAAAATAATCCAACCACCTTTGCATTTAATCTATACTTGCTTCGCGACAGTAACGACGTTGATTTTGGCCCAGAATTTTCTGACGTCACCTCACTCACCGCAATAGTGCAAAAGCAAAAAAACAAATGGGCCATGACCGTTGTTGAAGTAGTTTTCGACAGCGAAATAAAAACCGATGTCGGCTATTTAAACGGCCATAAAAAATATATTTTGTGGGATCTCTACAAACTCAACAAGCTCGATAAAAGCCCGAAATTAATTTTTAAAGTTGAAGACAGATTCAAAGAATATTTTGAAATTTTTGAAGAACAGGTCGGTGGAAAATATAAAATGATCCATCACTTCGACCCCTCTTTTTAGATTAATTGGTTTTTTGCAAAAATTTGATTTGACAAAAATTTAGTTTATTTATCTTCTGCGGAAGCTTGATTTTAGTACTCAATTTGACTACCTCCCCAACTCAATAATTTTACATAGTTATGAAAAACAATCGCCGTATTAGCGCCTTCTCTTTGATTGAAATTTCAATCGTAATTTTAATCATCGGCATATTGGTTGCGGGCGTAACTCAGAGTAGCCGTTTGATTTCTCAAGCCAAATTGAGTGGCGCTAAAAGCATGACTCAAAGCGCTCCTGTTTCTTCAATCAAAAATCTAGCTCTTTGGATCGAATCTACTTCTGATGCCAGCTTTCAATCTTCTGATCTTGATGATGGTACTGCAATCACCACTTGGAACGATATCAATCCTCAAGCAACTCTTAAAGCAAGCTTCACTGTTACCAACTCCCCGATCTACAAAAAAAACTTGATCAACGGCCTTCCAGCTGTTTGCTTCAACAGTAACGCAAATTGCGGATTTGGTGGCACTACTAGCTTCCTTTCTTCTGCTAACTTTTCTAACTTGTCAGCCGGTTCAACCGTTTTTGCGGTTGTAAAATTACCAAACACTCTTGCTGCTGAACCAATCTTGAGCAAACGTATTGTAGCTTCAGCATTCTCTGCAGCAAATAGCACCAACTTACAACTTAACACAACTGCTACTGGCGACTGGCAATATTGTGACGGGACGACTCAATCTGGTAACAACGTTACTTGTAGTTTCACATCTAATGGCACTGGACTCACAGCTGCTGCCGCTAAAGGCAATTACGTTGTATCAGTTGTTTATAATACTAGCTCTTCCTCTATCAACAGCACAACAACAACTGGCATTACTTTCTTCCAAAATGGCCTCTTTGGAGGAACTGCAGCATCAGGCTCTACTAGCTCACCATCAATCGGCGTTACTGATCCTCTACTAGTTGGTAAAACCAGCACCTCTGATGCTGCAGTTTACTTCAAAGGATATATCGGCGAAATCATCGTCTTCGATCGCGCCCTTAAAAGAGAAGAAAGACAATCTATCGAAGATTACCTTGGTAACAAATGGGGAATTACTATGACTACTGCAGCCATCTAATTTACAGCTAGATCTAATTTTAAAAAGCTCGGATGAAATAATTTCATCCGAGCTTTTTTTTGTCTAAAGCAAGCCGCTTTCTTTGAAGCTGAAATAGCCTTTGGGTGAGATGATGAGATGATCTAAGATTTTAATCTCCAACCCCTTCAAAACCGCTGCTACTTCGTTAGTGGTTTGAATATCGGATACTGATGCCCTGAGATCTCCGCTGGGATGATTGTGAAATAAAATTACCGAAGATGCTGCAAGCAAAAGTGCTTTTTTGGCAATCGCTTTTGAGCTTACAAAAACATGATCATTTTCACCAATTCCAACCAACTCATCTTCGATCAACTGATGTTTTTTATCTAAGAATAACACCCGAAAAACTTCGTAATTAAGATCTTTCAGTGAGGCAAAAGCATAATCCACCACCGCCTGCCAATTGTTCAAAACTAGCTTGGATTTGGCGTGATTTTTTAAAACCCGCTGCATGATTCTGGCAACTATCTTAATTTGCACAATAGCCGCCTCGCCCACCCCATCAACGGTTTTTAGCATTTCAACATCGGCATTTACCACAGCCGAAATATCACCGAATTTGGCGATTAATTTTTTGGCAAGTGGCTTGGTATCTTGGCGCGGACTCGCCGCAAAAAGTAGAATTTCGAGCAATTCATATTCATGCAATTCTTCACCGAGAGAGCTAAGAAATTTTTTTCTAACGCGCGAGCGGTGACCTAGATAGTCGGGGGTTTGGGTCATGGTTTTGTGGTTATTCAAGAATTCAGTTTTTAGCTAAAGGTCTTTCGGCAAAATTTTATCCGTAGCAAAATTTGCAACGCCAATCACCTCAAGCTCTCCTAGCCTTTGCAAATCATTCACCGTCCAAGCAAAAATCTCAATATCCGAGAAAATTTTAACAAACGTTCTGTCGAGCAATTGATGAAAAATTGACAAAAATTTTACCTCATTTTTGCTTAAAAACTCACGCAAAATTTTAATCTGCTCAAAGTTTTTTAACTCTTCACAAACCGCAACTAATTGCGCTTTTTTGCCGAAGATTTTTCTGATTTTAGCAAAGATTTTTCCGGCAAGTTTGTAATCAGTAATAAATGTCTCGAAGTAGATCTGATCTTGCTTAATTCCAGCTAAATCAG
>CAIUFU010000048.1 GCA_903898475.1 uncultured Alphaproteobacteria bacterium
TTGGATATTTTTTCTTGTTCATGAACCTCCCTTGTTATTGATGACAAAGGATTGGCTCAGGATTTTTAATAAGTCAAAGACTTAGGACGGGTTCTAAGAACAAAAAATCCAATGCAACTATGGCGGAGCGTGTCGATCAAGCTGCTGTGGGCACTATTTTTAGAGAGTCAATTTTTCCAGATCTAGAAAGGTTGAGAGAGTTGTTTCCGCAATCCAGCGTCTATAAGGTTCCAGTGGCGGTTGTTGATCCTTTTGCTGAAGAGGCTCAAAAAACCAATGCTATTACTATCGCTTCTTCTTCTCGACTGCTGCCTCGATCTCGGGCAGCACAAATAATTCCTACTGATCGTTAGCAATTAATGCCGTTTTGGCAATGGCAAGCACCACAACTTTTTTAGCGCCGTGTTTTTTTAGAATTTTTGCACAATTCTCAAACGTGGCGCCAGTTGTGGTGACGTCATCAATTAGCAGAATTTTTTTGCCTCGCACTTCTTTGAGATATTTCGCATTTACCGTAAAGGCATTTTTCAAATTATTCTCGCGCTCCTTCTTTTTCAGCTCAACCTGGGGTTTGGTATCTTTGATTCGCACTAGAAAATCGGCGATAAAATTTTTTTCTGGTGCAAATTTTAGCAAGTTTTTTGCCAGCAAAATCGCCTGATTAAATTTTCTTTTGCGCAATCTTTTTACATGTAGCGGCACTGCAATTATCAGGTCGCAATCAGCAATTTCACTTTTGGCTTTGTCAAATAAAAGCCGCGCAAATTTCTTCGCCAAGAAAGTTTGGTCGCGATATTTTAGCGAGCTGATGATTTTTCGTAAAATGTGATTGTAGCGAAAAAGCACCACGGCTTTGTCAAAAGATGGTCTCTTCGTTAAACATTTCGCGCACAACAAACTCAAGCCTTGAAACTCAAACGGATAGGCGCAAATTTGGCATTTCGGTTCACAAATGAATTGCAGTTTCGGCCAGCATTCTGAGCAAAAAAGGCCGTCGCGATTAACGATTTTCTCGCAAGCGAGGCAGTGACTTGGAAAAATAATTTCCAAAAAATTCTTTAAAATTTTCATTTTCTAACGTGATGACTCAAGAGGTTCTATTTGATCGCGACTTGCTGCGGCAAAACCGCAAACGCGCTGCCAAGGGTTTCGTGCAGCATAATTTTTTACATCACGAAGTTGCAAATAGAATTGCTGAGAATGTTTGTTTGCTTGATCGTGAGTTTGCGAATATTTTGGAGATTGGGGCGATGGATAATCAGCTCCACGATGTCATGCTGAGCTTGTCGAAGCATGATTCTGGGCATGGGCTTGAATCACCCTTCGACAGGCTCAGGGTGACTTGGGAGAGCTGTGAAATAGAAGAAGAATTGCCCAACACTACCGAATCCTTCGACCTAATTTTGAGCAATCTCAACTTCCACTTCATCAACGAAATTCCGCAATTTCTACTCCAAATCAAAAACCTATTAAAGCCAAATGGCGTCTTCATCGCCAGCTTTTTTGGCGAAGAAAATCTCAGCCAACTTGCTCATGTTTTATACGAAACTGAAAATGAAATTTACGGCGGAATTTCGCCAAGAATGCCGCCAACAATTGATGTGAAAACCGCTGCCAATCTTTTTGCCAAAGCCGGTTTTCAAAATCCGATTTCTGATTTTGCTAAAATTGAAGTTGAGTACAGCGAGCCTTTGAATCTGTTAAAAGACTTGAAAAACATGGGGCAGGGCAACATTTTGACTAAACGTTCGCGGAAGTTTTTTACTAAAGAATTTTTACAAAAAATTTCTGAAAATTACCGTAAAACTTACGCAACAAGTGACGGTGGCGTAGCTGCAACTTTTGAAATCGTGACTGTAACCGGTTGGAAAAATTAAAATAAACATGACTAAAAAATTACACATCAAAACCTACGGCTGCCAAATGAACGTTTACGATTCAGACCGCATGCAAGACCTCATGACCGCAGTCGGCTACGAAACCACCGACAGTCCAGAAGGCGCCGACATGGTGATTATCAACACTTGTCACATTCGCGAAAAAGCTTCGGAAAAATTATTTTCTGATCTCGGCAGAATCCGCCCCCACAAAGATAAAATGAAAAATGATGGCAGCCAAATGATCGTTGCGGTTGCTGGTTGCGTGGCACAAGCAGAAGGCGAAGAAATTTTCCGTCGTTCCAATGTGGTTGATATTATTGTTGGTCCTGAAAGTTACCAAACCTTGCCAGATCTGGTTGGAAAGGTGATTCGCGAAAAGAAAAAACAAATTAATTTAGAGTTTACTCCCAACGACAAATTTGACGTCTTGCCACAAAGCACTGCGGGGGTTGGCACCAGCGCTTTTGTAACGGTTCAAGAAGGTTGCGACAAATTCTGCACTTTCTGTGTCGTGCCTTACACTCGTGGCACTGAATATTCGCGCGAAGTTTCTAAAATTGTTGCCGACGCCAAACGTCTCGCCGAACAAGGCGTTAGTGAAATTTATTTGCTGGGACAAAATGTTAATGCTTATCACGGTTTGGATGAAAAAGGTGAGGCGGCGAGCCTAGCAAAATTGGTTGCCGAAATTGCGGCAATTCCCGAAGTAAAACGCGTGCGCTACACCACTTCGCATCCGCGCGACATGACTGATGATTTGATCACAGCCCACGGCTCAATTGATAAATTAATGCCATTTTTGCATCTGCCGATTCAATCTGGATCAAACAATGTTTTAAAAGGCATGAACCGAAAACATACCCGCCAAGATTATTTTAAAATCATCGAAAAGATACGCGCCGCAAGGCCAGACATTGGCTTATCGTCAGATTTTATTGTCGGATTTCCCGGTGAAAGTGATCAAGATTTTGAAGATACGCTAGATCTAATCAAAAGAATTGGCTTCTCGCAATGCTACTCTTTCAAATATTCTCCACGTCCAGGAACGCCCGCCGCAGACGCTAAAGTTCAAGTGCCCGAAGAAATAAAAACCGAGCGCCTTGCACGTTTGCAAAAACTTTTAACCGAGCAGCAGATTATTTTTAATAAAGGTTTTGAAGGTAAAGTAATGGACGTGCTTTTCGAAAAAGAAGCTCCAAAGAGCAAAGCCAACAGCCCAGAAACGCCACGTCACGGAACGCAGCTTTGGGGTAAAAGCCCGTGGCTGCAGTCGGTTATTGTTGACGTGTCTAGCGAGGAAGAGGCAAAAAAATATTTTGGAAAAATTGCCTCGGTAAAAATTTTAAAAAGCCGCCCGAGTAGTTTGGTTGGGGTTTTGGTTTAGTTTTAACCTGAATAATTCGTCTTCAGATTCTTCTTAGAACCCGTCCTAAGTCTTTGACTTATTAAAAA
>CAIUFU010000049.1 GCA_903898475.1 uncultured Alphaproteobacteria bacterium
CCACACGCAATACAGGAAGAGTTCTCAAATCTAGCACGGTTGCTCCAGATCGCACTATTGGTCAGATTGCTGAATTTAGTAACAAGGCAGCAAATACCACCAAACACTCTCTTAATAAATACAGCACTAGAAAAATCGGACAAATTATCCCAAGCAACGCTATTGAAGAATCTGACAAAGCTAATCACGAAGCACATAAGGTTGTAGAATCAGGTGCTAGAAAAATCATTAGTGGTGGGCAAATTAATGTAGGTAACGGCGCTAAAACGATTGAGCGCGGCGGAAGAAAATTCGCTGACCAACTCTCACAGGTAAAACCTAGTGGTGTTAAACATCTTAGTGAGCAAACATCCAATGTCGCCGGACAGGTAGCTAGGGGAACTACCACAGCAATCAACCGCGCTGCACAAAACGCTCACGCTCCCTCTCTTCCTCTCCACTCAGTAATCAGAGAAGTTCCATCTGCAATACCAAGTCCGAGAGGATGTATGCAATTTATGGAATGCTTATTTGGACTTTTCCGTTAACTAGCACCAAATCCCGTGTTGCAATTTCAAAACCCGCCAATAAGTTGCGCCGCTCGTTTTTTAAGTCAGGTCAAATCAAGAAAATTTTTGTAAGAAAATACAAAATTAATACTCTTGGCCCCATCGTCTAACGGTTAGGACACCACCCTTTCACGGTGGTAATACGGGTTCGAATCCCGTTGGGGTCACCATCTTTTCGCATCACACAAAAATGATTCATTTTTTAAAAATAAAAAATTGGATCAATCAGCAGCATCTCTCCAAACAAATCTCACTTTTTTTACTAGTTGGTTCTTTCTCAACACTGATTAGCTACACAACGTTCTTCGTAACTTTGCGCCTTTTTGGCATGCATTATTTGCTGGCAAATATTTGTGGTTTCATCACCAGCATTAGTTTTAATTATTATTGCAACAGGCGCTGGACCTTCGATGCGCAAGGATCCAAGCATTTTCTTAGATATTTTTCCTTCTACCTTTTTTCGCTAGCCCTCTCCAGCATTTTACTAAAATTCTTCGTCGAATATTGCGGCATAATCCCCGAGATCGCTATTATTATTACGATTGCTCTGGTTACTTGTGTGAATTTTTTTGGTGTGAAGTTTTTGGTTTTTAAGAAGTAGTTTCTCCCCGCCACCATCATCAAACCCAGATGTCATGCTGAGCCTGTCGAAGCATGACATCGAGTTAATAAGCAGTTTTAAGAAAAATCTCCTCACGCTCCAAATAAAAAAACTGCCCGCCTTTTTTGTAAAAATCTGCATTATCAATTTTGATTTTATCCGCCGCGATGCAGTCTGGCAGCTGATATTTCGCAGTTAAATTCACAATCACGTCAAAATCATTTTGGCAAATTTCGGCAATTTTATTGCGCGCGGTTAGCACCAAAAACTTCTGATTTTTTTCAATGACGCATTTGGTTTCGTCGCAATAATTTAGAAATTTAAACTCCACCTCACCCATCTTATCCATCCACAATTGGCGCTTCTTCGAAGGCTTTAGATCTTTGGAAAAAGTCAGGCCATTCTCGTCATAAATTGCGAAAAATTTTTGTTTGCCGTCAAATAAAATATCAGGTTTTTTGTCCAAAAAAATCGTCGCAAAAGAAAGTGAAAAAATCGCCATTCCAACAAAACGCAAATTGCTTTTGGTTAAACAAATTAAGAGCAAACCGACAATTGCAATAAAGAGCCCAAGGCCTGAAAGCTGCGGACTTGCGAGATGCGAATAATTTAAATTGCTGACAAAAATTGCGATTTTCTCAATTAGCAAAATTCCTTTTTCCATCGCAAGCAGCGGCAGTTTTTCCAGAGCCAGTGGCATTAAAAATAACGCCAAAAAACCCAACGGCATTACCAAAAAACTAGTCAAAGGAATTGCCAAAATATTTGCCACGAAGCCAAGCAGCGTCACGTTTTGAAAGGAGTGCATTAAAAACGGCGTGGTAGCAATTTGTACCAAAATCGAAAGCAAAATAATGTCGAAAAAATAGCGAAAAAAGCGGCGAAAGAAATTGGGATTGTGACTGGTTTTTTTGTCATCGTAGAAAACTCCCAGCACCAAAATTGCGGCGAAAGAAAGTTGAAAACTAACATTAAAAACCGCGTAGGGGTTAAACAAAATCAGGCTTAATACCGCCGTCATTACGGCGCGGCGCGAATTGATTTTTTCGCCAACAAACAACGCAATCAAAACTAACAGCACCATTAAAAATGCCCGCTGCGCCGGAATTGGTGAGGCAGCGATTTTTAGGTAAAAATAAGTGCCAAAAATTGCAGCAATTGCGGCGATTTTTTTGAGGTCAAAATGAAGAGTTAAATATTGGCTGCGCGACAAAAGAAAACGGGTGCAGATGAAGCAAATGGCACTTGCAAGCGAAAGGTGAAAACCAGAAATAGAGAGCAAATGCGCCAAACCGGAATTGCGAATTTGCGCCATTAAATCTGCCGAAATTTGATTTTGATCGCCGATTAAAAATGCCAAAGCAATTGCCGAGGTGTCGCCTGAAAGTGTTTGCAAAATTTTGCCGCGAATTTTTTCTCGCAAATCTAAAAACCACGTCTCAAGGCTTGATATCTCTGCCTTCTTCAAGATTTGTGCTTCACCTAAAGCGAAACCAAATGCGCCAATTTTTTTGAAATTAGCGTCCAAAGCAAAATCAAAATCATCAGGAAATTCTCGCGCTTTTGGCGGCTGCAACATGGCGCGAATTGCGATTACGTCATTAACTTCTAACTGCTCGAAATTTTTAATAACATTGATTGAAATTTTTTGCGGCGCTTGCGGAAATCGTTCGCGCCCTTGATGTGAGAGCCATTCAATATTTTGATAATTTTTCGAATAATCTAAAAATTTGCGGTCGATTTCTTGGTAACCAGCGAGATTTAGGAAGTTTTTCTGAATGGTTTTTTGACTGACTTGCTTCTTCTTTTTCTTTTTGGGTTTTTTTACTTTTTCTTTTTTTTCTTTGGGTTTTTTGACGCGTGGTTTTCTGGGTTTTTTGGGTTTGACGATTTCTTCTTCAGACACAACCAAAGGCTCTTGATTAGCTATTTGAACTTGGTCATTTGCTGCAACTTCGCCTGTTATTTCAGGTTCTGCACTTGCCATGGACCCCGTCGTTCGACGGGGTGACAAACTCAAGTTATCGCTCGTTGTCGAACTCTCACTCGGTGTCACCCCGTCTTCATGACGGGGTCCAGTTGGCTTTTTCGATTTGGCTTTTTTTGGCTTTTTTATTTTTTTCTTCTTGGCAACTTTCTTCTCAACAAATTTCGCTTTGTACATCACGGGACGCGAGATCACTAAATTCGGACCTGCAACACCATTTTGCGGATTGTAAAATTTCTTTATCGATTCGATTTTTCCAACTGCGTCAACGTAAACTTTTCCGGTGATTTTGGTGTGGGAGAGGAAAATTTTTTGGTAGGTAAAAGTGTAAAAGCTGCCGAGTAAAAATATCGCGCAAGCTAGGAAAACCAGCGATCGGTAAGAGGTGCGATTTAAAAAATAAAAAACTGCGGCGGCGCAAAATAGCGCAGCAAAAATTTGAAAGTTGGCGAGAAAGTTGGCTTCAAATAAAATGTAGAAGGCAGCGCCGAGGCCTAATAATACTGGGGTCCAGAGGTGGAGGTCGTCTTTTTCTAGGTGCATTTTGGGTTTCTTGATGTGGTGAGTTTCAAGGGTTTTTTTCGAAGATCGAGTTTGTGAATAACCACCCCAACCCCTCCTTGAAAAGGAGGGGCTTTAGACCGAGCTCGGGTTAGAGCATCTCCCCTCCTTTTCGTAGAGAGGGGTTGGGGGTGGTTATTCAGGTATTCCGACTAACTTTAATACCAAAGATTCGTCTTAAAATTCTTAGTAATAAAGTCTTTGTGTTTTTCTAAATCCGCTTCCGACACGGGAAAATCGCGCTTTGGCAGAGTTGTTCTTGCAACCGTTTCAATAATTTTTTCTTCCAACTTCTCCTCTTTTTTTCCGCCATCAAAAACCAATCCCGATTGCGCACCACCCATCAATTCAACGTAAACGTCACAAAGCAGCTCAGTATCTAAAAGCGCGCCGTGCTTGGTTCTATGAGAAATATCAATATTAAATCTTTTGCAAAGTGCGTCGAGCGAGGCCGGAGATCCGGGAAATTTTTTGCGGGCTAGAGACAGAGAATCAATCACGTTAGAAGCATCAATTGCTTCTAAACCAATGGCGCGCAGCTCGTGATTTAAAAACTTCATATCGAATGAAGCGTTGTGAATCACCAGCTTGCCGCCTTTGATGAAGTCTAAAAATTTTTGCGCGATGTGATCAAAAATCGGTTTATCTTGCAGCGATTCGGTAGAAATTCCGTGAATACGAAATGCCTCTTGCGGCACCTCACGCCTAGGATTTATGTAGGTGTGAAATACTTCACCGGTTCTGATTTTATCAATCATTTCGATGCAGGCGATCTCGATAATTTTATGACCGTCTTTGGGGTCGAGGCCAGTAGTTTCAGTATCTAAGCAAATTTCACGCATTAGTCATTTCCTGAAATTACGCCATCTTTTGGCTGGCAGAAAGATCTGGTTGATTCTGATTTGACGAAAGCTGCAACTTCTTGAACCACCGGGCTTGAAAAGCTTTTGGCTAAATCTTCAACTCGCGTGGAAAAGCCCGAATTTTTCTCTGAAAAAAGCTGTTTGAAGAAGTTACGCAAAGCGTGAATATCATCGCGCGCGATATTGCGGCGCTTCATGCCAACCAGGTTTAAACCCGCCAAAGACGCGCGCTCACCCATCACCAAACCATTTGGAATCACGTCATGCTCAACGCCCGACATGCCGCCAATCATAGCACCCGCACCGATTCTAGCAAATTGGTGAATTGCTGAAAGTCCGCCAATTACAACATAATCGCCAACTTGCACGTGGCCGGCAAGCGTGGCGTTATTAGCTAAAATCACATGATCGCCAACTAAGCAATCGTGCGCGATGTGAACTCCAACCATCAGCAAACAATTGCTGCCGATTTTGGTAACCATGGCGCCATCTTGAGTGCCAAGATGGATTGTGACGTGCTCGCGAATTTTATTATTGTCGCCGATTATTACTTTTGATTTTTCGCCTTTGAACTTGAGATCTTGAGGTTCCAAACCAATTGAGGCGAAAGGAAAAATTACGTTATTTTTGCCAATTTGGGTGTCGCCTTCAATCACCACATGAGATTTTAAAATGGTGCCTTCACCAATTTTTACCTCATCGCCGATAACACAAAACGGCCCCACTTCAACATTTACGCCAAGCTGCGCTTTTGCGCTGACGATGGCTGTTGGGTGAATTTTTTGAGTCATTATTTTTTTTCCTTATCGAGAATCATTGCAGAAAGTTGCGCCTCTGAAACTTTTTGACCATCAACAATCGCTACAGCTGAAAGCTTCCAAACTGGTCCGCGATTTTGCACTACTTCAACATGAAGCTCTAAAACATCCCCCGGGATCACCGGCTTTCTGAATTTCGCGCCATCAATTGACATGAAATAAACTAATTTATCTTCAGCGCTAAAACCAGGAGCGGCGGTTACCATCAAGGCTCCGGCTTGTGCCATGGCTTCGATAATTAAAACACCCGGCATGATTGGATGATCAGGAAAATGTCCTAAGAAATGCGGTTCGTTGAAAGTAACATTTTTGATTGCGACGATTTTTTTGCCCACTTCAAGAGAAGTGACTTTGTCTACCAAAAGAAACGGATAGCGGTGTGGCAGCGATTTAAGAATTTTATCAATGCCGATAGTTGTTACATTTTCAGTCATGGTTTTAGGTATGTTTGAATTGACAAAGGGGGTTGTGGAGTGGCTTGGATGTTGGAAGCGAGGGAGGCTATTTTTTAGCTTGGAAAAATCAACCCACTAAGTCACCCATCTACTCCCAAGTCATCCTGAGCCTTTTGAGGTATGATTCAAGCCCGTGCCCAAAATCATCCCTCAAAAGGCTCAGGATGACTTGGGAGGGGTGAAGGATGGTAAGATAGGAGATTTTTCCCTTGATTCAAATCACCCCTATCCCTTAAATCGCGCGCCTTCCCAAGTATTAAAAATTTCTAAAAAAAATGAACGAGCAAAAATCCGCCAATAAATTTTCGGGCGCAGAAATCATTGTTAAAGCCTTTCTAAATGAAGGTGTTGATACCATTTTTGGATATCCAGGTGGCGCGATTTTGCCTTTTTACGATGCTCTTTTTCAGCAAAAAAAATTACGTCACATTTTAACTCGCCACGAGCAAGCTGCTGCTCACGCCGCTGAAGGCTATGCGCGCTCTACGGGAAAAGTTGGGGTGATTACGGTAACCTCAGGACCTGGTGCAACAAATGCCATCACCGGCCTTACAGATGCTTATCTAGACTCGGTTCCTTTGGTTTGCATTTCTGGTCAGGTTGCCACTTCTTTAATTGGCACTGATGGCTTTCAAGAGGCTGATATTACTGGCCTCACACGCTCTTGCACCAAATATAATTACCTAGTTAAAGACGTTAAAGATTTAGGCTATATCATCCACGAAGCCTTTTACATCGCACGTTCCGGCCGCCCCGGTCCGGTGCTAATCGACATTCCAAAAGACGTGCAAAATAACCACGGCTTTTATGACGGATTAATCGAAATTAATCGCCCTTCTTACCAAATTGAAAAACGCAAAAATCAAGTTCATCGCGCCGAAATTTCTGCCGCAATTGATCTTTTAGAAAAAGCTAAGCGCCCTTTATTTTACACAGGTGGCGGCGTTATCAATTCTGGCGAGAAAGCTAGCGAATTGCTAACAAAATTGGTGCGTGAAACTGGCTTTCCAATCACTAATACTTTGATGGGTTTGGGTGGATTTCCGGCAAGTGACCAACATTTTATCGGCATGCTTGGAATGCACGGAACTTATGAAGCCAACATGGCGATGTATGATTGTGACGTGATGATTAATATCGGCGCGCGTTTTGATGATCGCGTGACTGGCCGCGTTTCAGGCTTTTCACCTAATTCGAAAAAAATTCACGTTGATGTGGATGATTGTTCAATCGACAAAATCATCAAAGTTGATGTACCAATTGTGGGCGACGCTGCCGCGGTTTTAGAGGCTTTGCTTGAAGAATGGCGCGACAGAAAAATCGGCAATCGTCACAAAGAAATTTCCGCTTGGTGGGAAAAAATTAAAGAATGGCAAGCAATCAAATCTTTGTCTTACGTGGCAAATGACAAAGCGATCAAACCAGAACACGCCATGGAGCGTTTAAACGCGCTAACCAAAGACGCTTCACCTTTTGTTTCAACTGACGTAGGGCAGCACCAAATGTGGGCGGCGCAATATTTGCAATTTGATTCACCAAAAAAATGGCTAACTTCTGGTGGCCTTGGAACCATGGGCTACGGCGTTCCGGCCGCTTTGGGCGCACAAATTGCGCATCCTGATGCCCTGGTAATGTGCGTTAGTGGCGACGCTAGTTTTATGATGAATTTGCAAGAACTTGCCACCATTAAACAATGCAAACTTCCGGTAAAAATTATTATTTTAAACAACCGCTACATGGGCATGGTGCGTCAGTGGCAAGAGTTGATTTATGATTCGCGCGAAAGCCACTCTTTCATGGAATTACCTGATTTTGTTAAGCTAGCTGAAAGCTTTGGTATCAAAGGAATGCAATGTTCGAATCCGCAAGAGCTCGATCAAAAAATTATGGAAATGATTTCTCACGACGGCCCAGTTTTGTTTGATTGCGTGGTTGAAAAATCAGAAAATGTTTTCCCAATGATTCCGGCGGGAGCGGCGCACAACGAGATTTTGCTTGGCTCACAAGCGAAACAGTATGTACAAAAAGACATTAACGCGGTTTAGTAAAAGAAATGAAATCAAATTCTAAAGTGATATCGACAGAAGAAATTTTAGAACTCGGAAAGAAAGATCGAAGAAATGTGTTGCAAGATTTTTGGCACAAATATTGCGGCATCACAGAAGATGGATACCGCTACACTTATGGCGCGCAATCTGGCCGGATGATCAACTTTTTTCGCAATCGTTTATTTAAAAACATTAGCGACATTAGGGGTGGTGAATCAGAAAAAGATCCTACAGCTTCAACAAGAGAAGCCTTATATGTTGAATATGACAAATACGCTCCACAGAAAGAAAGAGACAATGCTGTAGCCAGAGAATTACCCGATGGCAAAGATACAAAAATTCGTGCCAAAAGAATCAAATATGGCAATCACAATGCCATGTGGGAAGTTATGTCTGGGCATCTTTATCGCCTAACTGGCTTGAGCGCTCCAGATAGCAGAATGATGATTTGCGAAGATTATGAGGAAGATAAAATTCCAGATGTTTATGTCGCCTCCCCGATGATTACTGGTTACTACGATCTCGGCAATTTTTTGATAGATGAAACAGTCATTACCGCCTTCATTGATGATGAAGAAAAACTTGAAGTATGGCGATTGGAAAAAGCGAAAATTGACGAGATTAATCGCAAATCCACTCGAGGAGAGTCTATTGATGGTGCAGATAAAATAGCGCGGATAAAGGCCATGGGCAATATTTACAATCTTTTGCCTCACTATGTTCACAACGAGATTGAAAAATCTTTTGCCGCCGGAAAATTCATCGGCAATTGGGATTTTGCCAATTTTAATCTCAACAATATTGGCGTAAAATTCACTTTTGATCGAGAAAGAAAAGTCGCTAGCTTCGAATCAGTTTTTGTTGATTTTGGTAACTCTGGAAGAAGTGGATTTGGTGGTGGAGGCAAAAAACAAAGTAAGCATCGCGCAAACTCTGAAGCAAAAAAATTAACCGCTGAATCAAAAGATTCTGATCCAGCTCTAGTTTTTACAGAAATTGAATTGAATTTCATTCAACGATCTAGAAGCAGCTTTCAAGAAGAGGAGCTAGCAGAAATAAAAAAAGTCGAAAAAGACTTGGAAATGGGTCAGATAAATCAGACTGATCACGAAAAGAAACTGGATAAAATAAATGAAAAATACTTCAACAAAGCAGTAACAAAAATCGCAAAAGAGCTTGCCGACAATGAAGAATCTAAAGGCATGAATTTGTCTGATGATGAAGTTAACTTTAGAAGATCTATTATTTTCAAAGCGGTACATCATATCAGACCCCAAGAAGCCAGCCTCGAAATAGACGCTAATACAATGGGATTGTTAACGATTTCTGACCTTCCAAGAAATTTACCTTTCGGAGTTTTATTTGAATCAGCTCTAAAGGCAAAAACCCAAGCTGCTCTGAAAATTATAAGAAATGCTACCGTTGACTTAAGTGATGCCGATCAAGATTTATCTTTGCGGTCACTGCCACAAATTAGCTCTGATGCTTCAATTTATCGCGACAGTGAAATTGAGATGGCATTTCGTCTTTCATTAATAACCAATCAAGCCATCGATAAAGTAGTTAAGAATTGGTATCTCTACGAAGAATTTCCTGACGTCTTTGCTCCAACTAATGCTTCAGAAGATGATCATGAATATGAATCTTGCGACCAAATCGCAGAAATCTTTAAAAAAAGAAGAGACGTATTAGTCGCATCAATTCCACAAGAAGTTATTGACGGCTGGGTAGCTCGCAATAAGCCTTGGGCAATTGCCGCTCAAGAGTCTGTTAACTTGATGATATTAAAGGAAACACGCGATTGCGATCCTGAATTTGAAGAGAAATACCCATTTGAACCAATTAGCGGCGACGCCTCTCCTCAAAAAGCTTCTTCTCTATCTTTAAGCAGAAAATCTTCGAACAAACTTTTTACACCATCTCACTCTCAAGATAATGTTTTAGAAGCTTCTGCCAGCCGCTCTTTGGAAGAAAGAATGCGAGCTATTGAAGAAAGAAATTCTTTTGAAGCGAGAATAGGAAGATCGGCTTATGTTGGTTCAAGTGCAGAATTACCGGCCAAAACAATATTGGATCTAACGAAATCTTTACTGCTTTCAGAAGACACTGCAACTAAAGCTAAAATTGATCTCTTATCAGCAAAACTACCCTCAGCAGCAACAGATACAGAGTATCGCGAGTTTATTGTGGAAAAAATTGACACCCTTAAAACTGAGCAAGATTTAAAAAAAATAACCGAAGTTTTGCATTTTATTTCGGATAATATTGATAAGTGGAAAAGAGATCTTGGCCTTCACCTAAGGCCTGATTGCAAATTATTTGATCTTAATTGTTGCAGGGAAGCCTATCAAACTCAAAATAGAGACGACTTGGCAATAGCTCACGATCAAACCTTAACTCAAAAAGAAAATCTGACGCGAAACAAAAAAATTCTTGCTGAAGATTTGTTTGTTTGTAATCGACTTGTGACAAATCTAGACTTGTGCGCAAGTCACGGCCCCACAACAATTCTTAAGGACCCACATATTTCTCAAAGACAATTACCTCATCAAATATCATGACCGATCCAATCAAAAAACACGTAATCGCAATTTTAGTTGATAATGAATTCGGTGCTTTGGCGCGGATTGTCGAACTTTTTTCGGCACGCGGTTACAACATTGAATCACTAAATGTGGCGCCAACCTCACTCGACAAAAAACTTTCTCGCATCACCATTACAACTTTTGGCACTACCAAAACTGTTGATCTGATTTGCAAATTATTAAAACGCATCGTGCCGGTTCACACCGCGGCAGAATTGACTCGCGAATATGGTTACATCGAGCGCGAATTGGCTTTGGTGCAAATTATTGCCGATGCTCAAACCCGCACTGATGCAATGAAATTAGTCAAAGAATATCGCACTGACATTGTTGATGTTGAAGGTGATTCGATTGTTTTTGAAGTGATTGGAAATTCTGAAACGATCGACGAGCTTTTAAATAAATTGGTTGATTTTGGTTTAGCATCAGTATCACGAACCGGTATCGCCGCGGGTTTTAAAGGCGAAAAAAAATTAGCTAATAGTTAGGATGTTTAAAAGATTTTTTGCGACTCTTAGGCCAAGAAGAGTTCCTGATTGGCTGCATCAAAAATTAAATAGTGAGTTTGCTAAATATCCCCCAGATGCGCCGCTTGCAGGCAATAGTCAAATTGTCCGCAACGCTAAAAAAATTACCGAAGCCTTAGAGATTGAAGCTGAAAAAGGATGTGAAGATTCGAGAAATCTTATTGAAGGAATAGCTGAGTTTAGAAAACCAACCTCCACCGCCCTACCTTTAACCAACGTGCCTGTAAAAGATATTCGTGTAACCGAATATCTTTCTCGCATCATTGCTACAATATTTAATCCCGAACTACGGGTAGCTGAAAGATTATTTTTTCTCAGAAGAAAATCTCATATTTCCAATATGTCTCCCCACAGCGATGGTGCTGCCAAAGGTCATGAGCTACAATTAACACAACTCTCCGGAATTATTTCTGACGGTAGCGTCTCAACTTATGTCATGGATGCTAATGATTTACATCAACGACTGTCGAAAGAAACCCAACAGATATTAAGAGAACCGATATTTGGCTATATAAAAGAAGGTTGCACCGAATGCGTGGATAAATCACTTTTACCTCTAAAATTACCAATATTCTACGACGGAAAAGATGGCGCTCTAAACATCAATTTATTCTACAGCTCACGCAATTTTTTGCAGTATGATGAGACCAAAACCTCTTTCTTAGAAAAACAAATAAAAGACGCTATAGAGCAAATTCATGACACTATCGATGATCTTTTGAGAGAAGGTAAAATTGAAAAATTTTACATAAAAGAGGGAGAGATGCTAAACTTAAAAAACAAAGCTACACTTCATGGCATCATCAATGAATCAGGTTTATTTGACCCTTACGCGCCCTTTAGCCAGGAAGAACCAGCCAAAAGAGAAACTCATCGCGGAGTTTTAATAGTATCCCAAGAAGATCCCACAAGGAGCCCAAACTCACCGCAGTTTTTTAATTTAACCCCGTCTAAAACAACCTCGCCCAACCAAATCTGATATTTTTTCTTGACTACTGACACACTGAAAATACGTTGCCGCGCTCTTTTTAACTCCCCTCTAAACACAGGTAAATTATGGCTGGAAAACCAAAAGCATCAAAATCGAAAAGAAATTCTATTTTGTTCAAATTAGTTAGCTCTGCAGGCACCGGATTTTTCTATCTTGCCCGCCGCAACCCAAAACAAAAACAAGAAAAAATGTTGTTTACAAAATACGATCCTGTCGTTCGTAAACACGTAGAATTTAAAGAGCAGAAGCTTTCGAGCTAAGCTCTTGAAGACAGAGGCGGACTCGCCAAGTGAGTCCGCTTTTTTTTTGCCCAAATTAAAATTTAAAAAAAATGCTGACCTCTCTGACCTCACAAATTATTGAAACTGTAGAAAAAGCCTCAATCGCCTGCTATGACTGGATCGGCAAAGGCGACAATATGGCCGCAGATCAAGCTGCCGTCACCTCAATGCGCGAAACTCTAAACCTGATGAATATCTCAGGCACCATCGTAATTGGTGAGGGTGAGCGCGATGAAGCGCCGATGCTTTTCATCGGAGAAAAAGTTGGCAAAGGTGGCATTGAAGTTGATATCGCGCTTGATCCACTCGAGGGCACCACGATCTGCGCCAATGCTGGCGAAAGTTCACTTGCCGTAATTGCCTTTGCTAAAAAAGGCGGATTCCTTCACGCACCAGATGTTTACATGGATAAAATTGCCGTGGGCGCAGGCTTACCTGAAGGCATCATCGATCTTGATAATTCGCCAAAAGTAAATTTGAGCAATATTGCTAAAGCTAAAAAATGCGACATCTCAGACTTAACCGTGATGATTCTTGAGCGCACGCGCCACAATGAATTAATCGCCAAAGTTCGCGAAGCAGGTGCTCGCATTCGTTTGATTGGCGATGGCGACGTTGCTGGTGTTATTGCTTGCACCAACCAAACTGCCCGCATCGATGCCTACATGGGCACTGGCGGCGCTCCGGAAGGCGTGCTTGCTGCAGCAGGACTTCGCGTGATCGGCGGCCAAATGATGGGTCGTTTAATTTTTGGCGATAATCAAAAACAAATTGAGCGCGCTAAAAAAATGGGCATCGTTGATTTAAATAAAAAATATACTGCTGAAGAAATGGCAAAAGGTGACGTGATTTTCGCCTGCGGTGGCGTGACTGACGGCTATTTGCTCAATGGTGTTAAAAAATGCAGCGGCAAGATTTTTGTGAATTCTTTAATCATGGATTCTGCAGCGAAAAAAGTGATCAAAACTACTTCTGAATATCTCGGCTAATTTTTCAGAGGTCTTTCTTTCATAAAAACCTTCTGCTTGATAATTCTTTTTTTTCAAAAATATGCCCCTGAATCAGAATCATATTAAGATGCTGGATCAACAAATTCTTAATCCATTAATCGATTTAAGTTCTATCCAAGATAGTTCTGCGATAGAACTTAAATCGATCCTTGAGGAAAGACTATCTTTGATAGAAGAAGATCTAGAAGAGAGTTTATATGACTATGTGGCTGGATTACCCGATAATAATGACGCACTAAAAGCTTTCAGTTTAGTTCGAGAATGCTTGTTTCAAAGTCATCCACAAAATCTTTCACTTCGTGATGCAAACGAGATAAAAAAAAATTCACACAACCTGTCTCCACATTTGCAAGAGAGAGCCTCATTAATCGCAAGTATGAACTTTAATGAGGAGGAGGACTATTACCAATCAATTCTCCACAACATTACTCTGCAAAACGGGGTAGAGTTATTGGAACAGCCATTTGGAGTTCTTGGAATATCCGTAGCCGATACTCCAGAACATCGCGCCACCAAAGATGATGTTAAAACCCACATAGAACAGCGCCTGAATTACGCAAAAGAATTTCTGAGAAAACGTCTAGCCTCGATTGAATCAGAGTCTCTTAGAGAAATTTTATGCAGTGAGTCACCAAGAGAAGCGGGGGCGGGGGAAGAAGGTGGTATTTTGGGTTTTTGTCGGGATTTTTTAGATAATGAACAAAATCCGCAGCTCTTATTCAAGCTTTTACAAAATGTCGTAATATACTGAAATTGGATCCTAAACTTACGCCAGAGATGGTGTTCTTGCAATGCTTAGGTGACAATGAGTTGTTAAACGATCTATCTACAAAAATAGAGGCTGGACTAACTTTCGATAATGAGGAACTTCCGCAAATTATTACTGCCCTAGAAGTTTATGATCTTCCCCCATTAGAATCATTAACTCCGGAGCTCGGCGAAAACAGATACAAACATTTTTCCAATAACTTCGAAGATGGAACCTCGGAAGAGGTTAATAAAAAAACTTTCTATCAAAGACATGTTTTAGGAAGAACTCTAGAATCACAAACTGTTGACGAGGCTCTTCGGCCAAAAAGTAGTATTGAAAAAATTCACTTAGCACTACAAACGCAAAAAACAGGACGCGGATCTTACGAAATTTAATTGCGAAAAAATTGCAAAAATTATTGTGGGCTTTAAACACCACCAAAGCCCTCTTAATCTTCAATTTTGCAATTAATCACAATGTCCAACATCAAAATCATTTCACAGTATATTCAGAACCTACAATTCGAGCTTCCTAGCGCTCCGCAAGTTTTTTTAAATCCGCAAGACAAACCAAATATCGCACTTTCAATCGATATTGATGCCAAAAAAATCGCTGAAGAACTTTTTGAAATTACGCTAAAAATTTCTGCCATTGCCACCACTTCAGACAGTCCGTTTTTTAACTGCAAATTGGCTTACGCTGGACTTTTTTCTTTGCAGAAAATCGAAGGCGACATGCTTGAGCAAATTTTGCTAATCTATTGCCCGAACTTACTCTTTCCGTTCTTGCGCCGCATCGTCACTAACATCACGTCCGACGCTGGCCTTGCACCATTAATGCTTGATCCGATCGACTTTGCTGATCTTTACAACCGCAGAAAAGCCTTGGGCGACGCCACTCCAATCAATGACACAAAAAACTAAATTTATGAAAAAGATCTTAATCGCTTTATTCGCTTTGAGCTTGGCATCTCACGCCAGCGCTGCCGATCTTTACAAAATTGATCCAACTCACGCCAGCATCAATTGGACCGCCAACCACTACGGTTTTTCTAACCAATCTGGAAAAATATCTGACGTCAGTGGCTCAATAACTTTAGACAACGCTAATCCGCAAAATAGTTCAATCGAGGCGCAAATTGGCGTGGCCTCTTTGGTGACTGGATTAGTCAAATTTGACGAACATTTAAAAGGTGTCGATTTTTTGAATGTGGTAAAATTTCCAACTGCCTCATTTAAAAGCACTTCGGTTGCGCCATCAGGCAAAACTTTGGCTAAAGTTAAGGGTGATTTAACCTTACTTGGCGTCACCAAAAACATCACGCTCGACGTAAAGCTGGTGCGCATTGGCCTTAACCCAATCAATCAAAAAAAGACCGCAGGATTTTACGCCACCACTTCAATTAGACGCTCTGATTTTGGTATTGTTTTTGGCGCTCCGGGTGTTTCAGATATTGTCAAAATCGTCATTGATCTTGAGGCCAATTTTGTTTCTGGAGATAATATTCCTCAAGCTGGCGCCGGACCAATTTTATCGGGATATAATGGCGGAAAAACCTCTCCAACAGTGATTCCTGAATGGAAAATAATTCCGACAAAAAGCAAATTAGAATTCAAAGGCACGCACGATAAATCAGTGATTGAAGGCTCTTTCAAAAAGTTCGATGGCAAAATTATCTTTGATAAAAACCAACTCAGCAAAAGCAAAATCAGCATCGATATTGATACCACCTCGGTTGATATTTCTTACGCCGAAGCAATCAGCACTTTAAACGGTGCTGCTTGGCTCTCAACAAAAGCCTTCCCAAAAGCAAACTTCACTTCCAACAGAATTATTCTGCTCAGCGATCTTAATTTGAGCAACATGGCGGATTCAAATTTGAAAAATGTTGACGATGTTCGCTTAAATAATTTGAGCGACTTGCCGGTTGCAGCAAAAGGCGACGTCAATATGAAGCACCTAAAAAAACCAAATACTTTCCGTGCTAACGGCAACTTAACCATCAAAGGCAAAAGCGTTCCCGCCTCAATTGACTTTGTTTTGAACAGTTATTCTCCAACCGAAGCTTCGGCAACCGGAAAACTCAAAATCAATCGCAGCTCTTTTGGAGTTGGTGATCGCGACGTAAGAAAAGCCAGCGGCATCCAAGATGAAGTTGAAATAAATTTCACCGTCAGCGCCGAAAGATAATTTGTTTGCAAGAACTGCAAGCAAAACTTGCAAAACTGCATTTGCCTTCTAACTTGCCGCGCTCCTTGCAGGATAAGAATAATCAATACATACGGAGAGGTGGCCGAGCGGCTGAAGGCACCTTCCTGCTAAGAAGGTATACGGGTAAAACTGTATCAAGGGTTCGAATCCCTTCCTCTCCGCCAGATTTCTATCTCAAGAAATCCAATAATGTCTGATAGCAGCAGACAAATAAAGGCTTCAAGTCAGGTTGAAGTCCGAAGTAGTCCAAAAAAGGACATTGACATCCTATCATTTTTGGGGAAACATTTGGGGAAACAAATCTTATTTCCCTGACCTCGAAAAATAATGTTTCCCAAAAAATATCTCACCGACCAACAGCTTCTTGCACTCAAACCAAAGTCTAAACCCTACAAGATTAGCATGGGAAGATCGCTTCTTATTCTAATAAATCCGAATGGAGGCCTTTATTGGCGCTTTCGCTATCGTTTTGTTGGTAAAGAAAAAAGTCTTTCAATTGGCACCTACCCTAGAATTTCAATAGTTGCCGCACATGATGCCGCTGATGAAGCAAGAGAATTATTAAAACAAGGTATTGATCCATCTACATTCAAACGCGAAATAAAACGAGAAAGCAAAGAAGAAGAAAAAAGAAAATTAAAAGAAGCGCGAGCGATTAAACCTTTAAAGACAGCTTTTAGTCTTAACCTCGCAACTGATGGCGGGCTTGTTATAACCAGAATTGATAAAACTTTTTCTCTCACTCCTTCACAAACCAACGCTTTGAAATCATTCCTACATATTGAACAACAGGAGGCCTTAGATGAGTAGCGGATTGAATGATGTAAAAGTTAAGAACCTAAAACCAAAAGATAAAATTTTTCGCGTTTTTGATGAGAAAGGACTTTATTTGGAAGTGAACCCGAAAGGCGGAAAATATTGGAGGCTTAAATATCGCTTTGCTGGAAAAGAAGGCCGTTTAGCTCTTGGAGTTTATCCTGAAGTATCACTCAAAGAAGCGCGAGATAAAAGAGACGCTGCACGCAAACAAGTCAGCGAGGGAATTGATCCATCACAAGAAAAAAAATTAACCAAACTCACACGCGAAATTAATTCGCAAAACTCATTCGAAGCAATCGCGCGTGAATGGCATAAAAAACAAGAAAGCCGCCTTACTGAGCGACATAGCAAATATGTTTTGAGAAGATTAGAAGCTGACGTTTTTCCTAATATTGGTTCACGCCCGATTAATCAAATCACCGCACCAGAATTACTTGCCACAATTCAAAAAATCGAAAAGCGTGGTGCGCTCGATATTTCGCATCGCGCACTACAAACCAGCGGACAAATCTTTCGTTACGCAATTGCAACTGGCAGAGCACAACATGATGTTACAGCGGGATTGAGAGGCGCATTAACTCCTCGAAAAAAACAAAATTATTCGCGCTTACAAGAAGATGAGATTCCAGAATTTTTGGATAAATTAGAAAAATATGAGGGCGATTTACAAACCAAACTTGCATTGAAATTGGTAATGCTAACCTTCGTTAGAACTGGCGAATTGCGTGGTGCGAAGTGGGAAGAAATAGATTTTGAAACTAAAGAATGGCACGTTCCTTTAGAAAGAATGAAGATGAGAGAAAAACACATTGTGCCACTCTCAAAGCAAGCTCTACATATCTTAAAGCAAATCAGAGCCATGCACAACAACAAAGAATTTGTTTTTCCGAGCTATACGAATCCGAATAAAACTATCAGCGAAAATACAATGCTTTATGCAATGTATCGAATGGGCTATCATTCGAGAGCGACAGTTCATGGCTTTCGCGGCACTGCGTCAACAATCTTAAATGAAAATAATTTCCGCCCTGATGTTATTGAGAAGCAACTTTCTCATGGCGAAAGAGACAAAGTTAGAGCCTCTTACAATCACGCTCAATATTTGCCAGAACGAAGAAAAATGATGCAATGGTGGGCGGATTATTTGGATAAATTGGCAGCAGTAAAATAACGCTAATCAAAAATATTTTGTAATTGTTAAGCTTTTAGTTGACGGTTAATTATAGTTGTTTAGTTTTTACTAAACACCATTAAATAATATCAACATCAACTAAAACTTAATATGCAAAATCAATGCTCT
Source organism: uncultured Alphaproteobacteria bacterium (assembly GCA_903898475.1). GTDB lineage: Bacteria > Pseudomonadota > Alphaproteobacteria > Rickettsiales > UBA1997 > UBA2645. Next base: position 18,357 of record CAIUFU010000049.1, read on the forward strand.
CTTCCTGAAACTGGCTATCTAAGGATTTCGCACATAATTGGTAATAACAAAATTAACCCACCAATTCCCGCAATAATTCCTGTTGGTAAATCAACTTGGTGGCAAGGTGTTAAAGATGGTCGTTTTCCAAAACCTATAAAATTAGGCGCAAGAACTACCGCTTGGAGAGTCGAGGACATCAAAGCTTTAATTATAAATTACACTTACCAAAACTCGAACCACTAAATAAGTTGCTAAATTGTCTTAATGCCGTTAATTATTAAGTTAACATTACAAACATTAGCGATTAATTATGCCTAAAAAAGACACAAAAAATAATAACCTAAAATTCGGTGAATTTGTTAGAAAAACCCGGCTCGAATTAAATATCGGTCTTCGCGATTTTTCCAGACAAGTTGGCGTTAGTGCCGCTTATATCAGCAAAATGGAGATGGATGAATTCTCTCCTCCCAAAGAAGAAAACATCAAGAAAATGGCAAAGATATTAAAAGTTGATGAGGATAAATTGCTCTCAATGGCTGATAAAATTTCTTCTGATATTAAAGAAATCATTAACGACAAACCGGATTTATATGCTGCTTTCCTTAGAAAAGCCAAACCCAAAGATGTAGAAAAATATCTAAAAGACCTCAATAAAAATGGTTAAGGGCGTTAGATTTATTCCCGAAGAAAAAATTGAAGAAAAAGCAATTACGCTTTTAGAAAAAGCTGAAAAACAAGGAATTTACCAATTTAAAAGCTGCACCCCAATTGATCTAATCGCTGAAAAAACTCTCAAATTACAAATCAAATTCGCCAATTTAAATGAAGATTTAGAAGGAGTTTTAGGCGCGCTTGATATCAGCAATAAAACAATTTGGATAGATAACAGTTTAAGCGATGATGACAATTTCACTTTGATGAGCCGCTGCAATTTCACCATCGCCCATGAATTTGGTCACTACATTCTTCACAAAAAATTATATAATGAAGAAAACATCCAGCTTTATCACTATGGCGATAATCAAACTAACGCCATAAAAAATATGGAAACTCAGGCTGATCGTTTCGCCTCTTATCTTTTAATGCCAACCATTCCATTGATGAGAAAACTAAGCTCCATCAATCAAAACCAACCATTTGAAAAAACGCTTTTTGAATTAACTAGATTTTTCAAAGTATCAAAAGAAGCGATGGTAATCAGGCTTAAAAAATTGGGGTTGGTAGATCCTAGTTATAAGCAGTAATTAGCAAAATTTTGTAGTAAAATTGAAAGCAACCTTCCCAGAAAAATTACTACCCTTTCCACCAAAGAATATCCCTGTTTTTGTCAGCAAAAATAACTAACGCCATACCTTCCGATATTAATTTCTTTTTACTCCAAAATTGATTTTGATAAATAAAAATTAGCTCCAAGTAATACGGCAAAGCCGAAAAAATTTACACACCCAACGCACCTTTTTAAGGTGATCTTATTTTCTAATTCAATCCAGCAAATTCAAGGCTCTAAGCCAGCCTGTCATTGACAGGCAAACCACAGCTGCTCTTTGACCGCCAATGACAGTCATCAAAATTAAAAATGGTTTGTAGCTAGTATTTGCAAGGATTGCGGGCGGCAGTCAATTGGCTGGCATTTGGCAGAAGTTTACAGGTTAAAATCCATTTCTTTGTCATGAGATTTTGGTTGTATTTGATGGTGAATTTGTGATTGGTTTTGGTGGTAATTATCGATTTGATTTTGATGTTGCTCGTTAATTTTTTGATTCTTCTGCTGATGAGTTTTTATATTTTGATGTTCTTTAGCACTAATATCAAACCCACTATCTTTTTTAAGCTGGTTAATCGCATTGGCTTTGTTGTCGGTAATAATAATCGCCTTTTCTTTGGCTCGCGATATTTCTACATAAAAATTCTTTTGATTAGTCAGGTTTTTTCTGGTACTATCAACTATGGCAATGATGTTATTGCAAGTTAAGCCTTGTGATTTGTGAGTGGTGATGGCGTAGGAATGGTCAAGATGTTTACTGATGTTGGAATTGCGATTTAGGTTGATTTTTCTGCCCTCATCAAGAGTGACGGATATTTTACTGTCATCAATATGGTCAATTATTCCTTGGCTAGAATTAAGAATTTTTAGCTCATCAATGCTTCTGGTAAAAGCAATTTTATCGCCTTCTTTAAAATTTCTGCTTTTTGGCGCGAATGCTTCAAAATAAATTTTATCAGATTTGCCTTTGATTTTGTCAGGGTTGAAGGCGGTCATTTTATTGTTTGTGAGATTCTTCACAACTAACTGATTGGTTTTGGTTTCAATATTGATGATCTGGCAATAATCATTCTTTTTGATATTCAGATAATCGCGGTTTTTGCCCCAGAGCAAAATATTGCCCTTTTCAAAATTCTGGCTTCTGGTTTTTTGCAGTTCAGTTAAGTTGGTGTTTTCGTAAATAGTGTGCGGTTTTTGATTTACTCTGTCTTGGTTTAGCAAATCGCTAATCATTTGGTTAATTTTAATGCGGTCTTCATTGGCAGGCGCAATAATTAAAGTGGATTTTCTTTGCGCTTTGGATAGCGACATAAATTCATCAACCACTTTGCCGATAATTTCTTCTCTGGTTTCTTTGATGTTGATTTCAATTTTTTCAAAAGCTTTGGCAATATCTTGATTGATGGTGTCATAAATTGCAGATTTAAGATTGTTGTTATTTTGCCTGATAATTTCTGTCATTTGGGCGGTTTGCATTCCGTTTTGTTGCAGTAAATTAAAAGGAATGCCAGCTTCAACAGAAGGAAGCTGATTTTTATCACCAACCAAAACCAACCTAAAATTAAGCTCTTTAGAAATTGTTAAAAGATGATGCATTTGATGGCTAGAAACCATACTCGCTTCGTCTACCACAACAATTTTATCTTTAAATTCTCTTGCCATAATTTCTTTGCCTTTTGGGGTTCCTCTGCCCTTAGCAACGCCGTCATATTGATTAAGAAATTTTTGTAAGGTGATTGATTTAATGCCAGATTCTTGTTCTAAATTTTTGGTGGCAACTCCAGTTGGTGATAGACCAATAAAATTATAATCCTGTTTTTTGATAATTTGATTAGCACATTTAAGCATAAATGTTTTGCCAACTCCAGCGTAGCCTTGAATGCCAATAACTCGATCTTTGCTGGTTAATATCAGCTCAACTGATTGCTTTTGCCCCAAATTAAGTTCTGATAAAAATTCAGAATATTTTTTAACATCCTCAATTACTGGCTCTTGATGGCTCTTGCCATCTTGCATTATTTTTATGATGTTTAGCTCTTGATTCAGCAATGCTTTGGTGGTGAAGCTATCTGGAAATTGGTGATTTTTGTTAGGCAATAATTCTTTGTTTTTAATTAAGTGATTAATTTGCTGATTAATGTCAGCAATCCTCACTTGCGAAAGTTTGTCATTAAGAGCAGTGATAATTAATTCCTGTTTGCTAAAAACTGTGTTTCTTGTTTGTAGGTGCAAAATAGCGTAATTAATCGCTTCTTTGGCAATATCGTGATTGGGTTTTTGTGGCTCGGAAATTATTTGGCTTGGTTGTGGTAAAATAATTTGATGGGATAATTTTTGTTGGTGATAAAAATTATCTAACTTTTCTTGCCAAATGGCTTTTAGATTTTCTGATTTCTGCTTTTTGCTTCTTGTGATTAAAGTTGCTTGTTCTAGCTGTTTCTGGGTGGCGTTTTCTCCCGCTTTTTGTTTTATTTCTTTTGATCTGGTGCTGAATATTTCAATTAGCTCAGGGTTAACATTTTTTAATTCAAAAACTGCGTCATTTCTTTTGGCAATAATTTCATAACCTAACTGCTTAAGCTGATAAGCTAATTCACTTCTATAAATTGCCCCGATAAGTTTTTTGTTGTTATAAATGTCATCAAAAAACACTGATTTCCATTTATTGTTATCATCCATTGTTGCATTGGCGATAATGCAATGAGTGTGAAGTTGCGGATCAAGATTTCTGCTGGTGTGATGTTCAAAAGTTGCGGCAATTAAGTTGTTGGTGGCAATTGCGTTGGTAATTCCTAATTTTTTAATTCTGGTTTTTATGTAGCTCTTTTCAATTTCATCTAGAGTTGCTTTAACAGCGATATTGTGGGCTTCGATTAATTTTTTATCATTATAGACAAGCGCCATAATTGAAACTGATTTTGGCGCAGAAAAAGTTAAATCTCTTCCTGAATCGTGAACTAAATCACCATCTTTAATTAAACCGATTTGTTTGCCATTTGGCAAATTTCCAGCAAGAATTTTTTGAAATGTTTTTGCCTCAACTTCACCTTCGAGCAATAAATTTTCAGCTCCCTTGCCATACCAACCGCTTAATTTTTGATGGCTTGGATCATCTTTTGCATAATAATCATCTTTAGCAAAATAATGTGACGCACCTTTGGAATTCTTAATTTTGCTAACCGAGAGCATAGTTAACCGCGGTTAATCTTAACTTGTGATTCTTTCAATCCATTCGCCATCATTATTCTTAAAATTTCATCGCTTATAGCTGATTTATCTTCACTATTTAACTTTAAATCCGTCATTCCCTTAAGAACGCCAACACAATAGCTGATTGATTTGAGCATTTTAAATTCAAAAGAATTTTGTTCAATTTGTGGCTCATCAAAAAAGATTCTTTCTCTGATATAAAAAGCTAAATCCATATTGCTGGATTTTGCTTGATGCAATAAATCTTTATATTGTTCCTCAGAAAATCTAATGGTGATTTTTTTGGTTTTGATATTGCTCATTTTTCTAAAATTTCAGTTAAAAAAAGTC
>CAIUFU010000050.1 GCA_903898475.1 uncultured Alphaproteobacteria bacterium
ATGGTTTAAATGCAGAAATGATCGCTCACATGCATTCAACAATCGAAGAATTTTTAAAAACCAAAATCTAATGAAAGCAGTACTTTTAGCCGGAGGACTCGGCACCAGAATCAGTGAAGAAACTCACTTGAGACCGAAACCGATGATTGAAATTGGTGGAAAACCAATTTTATGGCACATCATGAAAATGTATTCCGCTTACGGAATAAATCACTTCGTGATCTGCCTCGGCTACAAAGGCTACTTGATTAAAGAATATTTTGGCAACTACCGCCAACACATGTCAGACATGACTTTTAACTTGGCGGATAACAGCGTGGTGATTCACAATAATTTTGCTGAAGATTGGAAAATTACTTTGGTCGACACCGGAGAAACCTCAATGACCGGCGGCAGAATCAAACGCATTAAAGATTACGTAAAAGATGACGAAGCATTTTGTTTAACTTACGGCGACGGCGTTTCTGATGTTAACATCGGCAAACTAATTGAGTTTCACAAAGCCCACGGAAAATTAGCAACTCTCACCGCAACCCAACCCCCAGGAAGATTCGGCGCACTACAAATTAACGACACAAATTTAATTACCGAATTCCAAGAAAAGCCCGATGGCGACGGCAATTTCATCAACGGCGGCTTCTTTGTTTTGTCACCAAAAGTAATCGACCAAATTGACGGAGACAAAACTTTGTGGGAACAAGAGCCGCTAAAAACTTTGGCACAAAATAATCAACTGATGGCTTTCAAGCATACCGGATTTTGGCAGCCAATGGACACACTGCGCGACAAGGTGCATCTAGAGGATTTGTGGCAATCTGGTAAAGCACCCTGGAAGGTTTGGTAAATTAGAAATAATGAAAAAAATTCTTCTCACTGGTGGATCAGGCTTTATCGGAAAAAATATTACTGAGTCTTATCTCTCAACAAAATATCACATAATTTCTCCAACCCGATCTGAGCTAGACTTAGCAAGCGACGAGAGTGTTCGCAATTTTTTTCAAACAAATAAATTTGATTTAGTTATTCATTCCGCCTGCAAACCAGGTCATCGTAACGCCGCTGACACTGGTGGAATATTTTACACCAACAGTCGTATGTTTTTTAACTTACTAAAATATCGCGACTACTTTGGTAAAATTATCAGCATTGGCTCCGGTGCAATTTATGATATGCGCCATTACCATCCCAAAATGAGAGAAGAATATTGCGGCACTTCAATACCAGCAGATGAGCATGGCTTTGGACGCTATGTCATGGGTCAATATATTGAAAACTCCAAAGATATTATTGATTTGCGCGTCTTTGGAATTTTTGGAAAGTATGAAGATTATGCGATTAGATTTATTTCAAATGCCATTTGTAAAACAATTTTTGACCTACCAATCACAATCAAACAAAATCGTAAATTCGACTACATTTATATTGACGACTTAATTCCAATATTAGAGTTTTTTCTCGAAGAGAAATCTCAGTTTAGTTCTTATAATATCACTCCGAATTCTTCGATTGAACTACTTGAAATTGCAAAAATTGTTAACTTAATTTCTCAAAAAAACTTACCAATAACCGTTGCTACAGAAGGGATCGGTTCTGAATATAGCGGCGAAAATTCGCGACTAAAGAAAGAAGTAAACTTTCAGTTTAAAAAAATTGAAGACTCAATCTCAGAGCTCTACCAATGGTACCTCAACAACAAAAATAACATTAACAAACAACTTTTATTAACCGATAAATAAAATTTATGAACAGCTTAGAAAAAAAGATGGTCACGATTCTTCAAGACCTAAAAGAAAATCATCACGTTGTTGGCGTTAAAGCTGAATTTGAAGCTGAGGGAACAAGATTAGAAGAAGCGATGAGGCTAAAAGAAGTGGTCACAAAAGCTGGCCTAGAATTAACCATCAAAATCGGTGGCTGCGAAGCAATTAAAGACATGTACGAAGCTCGCGTTATTGGCGTTTCCAAAATCGTCGCACCAATGGTTGAAACTGCTTATGCTCTTAAAAAATATCTAGCTGCAACCAAACTAGTTTTTTCAGAAGAAGAACGCGAAGAAGTTTCTTTCTTCGTTAACATCGAAACCATCACTGGCTTCAATAATTTAGATGCAATGTTGGCATTGCCAGAAGCTAAAGACCTTGACGGTATTGTGCTTGGAAGAGTTGATATGACTGGCTCAATGGGTCTTTCTCGCGAAGATGTAAACTCAGATAAACTTTTTGAAATTGCCAAAACTATTGGCCAGAAAGCCAAACAACACGGCCTTATGCACTTAATCGGAGGCGCTGTTTCTGCTGAGTCTTTGCCTTTCTTTAGAAAATTACCAACAGGCACAATCGATCGTTACGAAACCAGAAAAGTAATTTTCCAATGCCCTGATGCTTTGGAAGAGAATGCTGACAAAGCAATTTTGAAAGCAGTCGGCTTCGAATTGATGTGGTTAAAAAACAAAAGAGATTTCTACGGCACTATCCACAAAGAAGATGACCAAAGACTTAGCATGTTGGAAGCTCGCTACAAAAAACTAATCGCCCAAGCTGGTGGCATTGTTGAATAATGAGTAAAAAACTAGCCCTCATCACCGGCGCTTCTCGCGGTATTGGCCTAGCGATTGCAGAGTTATTTAGAAAAAATGGTTTGGAAGTTTTAGCTCCCACTCGCGGGGAGCTAGATCTTTCATCCGAAGAGTCGGTAAAAGAATTCTTACGTAAAAATTCTCACCTCGAAATTGATGTTTTGGTCAATAACGCCGGCATCAACATCATCGAAAATATTCCCCAAATTTCTGACGAAAATTTAAAAGCTGCGCTGCAAATCAACCTAATTTCTCCCACGATTTTAATCAGAGAATTATCACCCAAAATGATCGCACGCGGCTACGGTAAAATAGTCAATATCAGCTCAATATGGAGCCAAGTTTCAAAACCCGGAAGAGCGGTTTACTCTTCAACAAAATCAGCAATTAATGGTTTGACTAGAGCAGCTGCTGTTGAACTAGCGCCTCACAATATTTTGGTAAATGCCGTTGCTCCCGGATTTGTCGACACTGATTTGACTAGAAAAAACAACACACCCGAACAACTCAAAGTTATCGAATCAAACATTCCAGCAAGAAGGCTAGCACAAAAATCTGAAATCGCCGAACTAGTTTATTTTCTAGCCTCAGAAAAAAACACTTACATTACTGGGCAAACAATTTTTATCGACGGAGGTTTTTCGTGTCAGTAGAGCCAATGGGAAACATGCTACAAATCAATTCGAAACTCAGAAATTACAAAGTTCATTTCACCGACAATACCGAATTTTTAACTGATTTAATTAAAACCCCAAACTCACTTTTTGTAATCGATAAAAACTTGTGGGAGCTACACAAAGAGACGTCGCTTGCTGCTCTAAAAGATGTCAGAAAAATAGTTTTAGAAGTTGATGAAGATAAAAAAAATCTCGAAACCGTTCAAATTCTCTACGACGAAATCATCAAATTATCACCGAAAAAAAATTTAGTTTTGATCTCAATTGGCGGTGGAATTTTGCAAGATCTCACTGGCTTCGTTGCTTCAACTTTATATCGCGGTGTAAAATGGATCTTCTTGCCATCCACACTGCTAGCCCAAGATGACAGCTGCATCGGTGCAAAAACTTCACTGAACTACAAAAACTACAAAAACTTAGTTGGCACGTTTTTTGCTCCATCTGAAGTTTACATTTATTCCGGCTTTTTAAAAACACAGAAGATCGAAGATTTCGCCAGCGGCGTTGGCGAAATGG
>CAIUFU010000051.1 GCA_903898475.1 uncultured Alphaproteobacteria bacterium
ATGGCAATTGCAAAAATCGTTTTGCGTCCTTTGCCATCAATTGATCGTCCTGCAATCGTTACCTCAATTCCAAATAGCAAAAGAAAGGGCACCGTCATGCTAGACATGGGTGCTAATATCGAATGTGGCGCTGATGTTTTATTCCAGTTCGCCGTAATGGGTCACGCTTTCGCCCGCAATGTTTTAAAAATTAAAAATCCAACAATCGGCGTTTTAAATGTCGGATCGGAAGACGCCAAAGGCCACGAAGAAGTACGCAGTGTTGCTGCAATGCTTAAAGCCAGCACCTTAAGTGATTGCTTTTACGGCTATGTTGAAGGAGACGACATCACCAAAGGCACGGTTGACGTTGTAGTAACTGATGGCTTCACCGGCAACATCACTTTGAAAGCCATTGAAGGCACTGTAAAATTAATGTCAGCTTTCATCAAAGAAGCTTTAAGCAGTTCAATCTGGTCAAAATTAGGTTACCTTTTAGCAAGCTCGGCAATTACCAAATCTAGCAAAGAAATGGATCCGCGCATGCATAATGGTGCGATGTTAGTTGGCTTGAACGGCGTTGTCGTAAAAAGTCACGGCAGCACTGACCGCATTGGTTTTGCTAACGCAATTAAAGTTGCCATCTCGCTTGTAGAAAACAAAATTAACGAACAAATCACGCAAGAATTAAAATCAGCTGTAGATACAATTAAAGCTGCAACCGCCACTCAAGAAGAGGCCAAATAATGACTACAATCCACAGCAAGATCAGCGCCACTGGCTCTTATCTTCCTAAAAAAATTCTTACCAATTTAGAACTCGCCAAAACCGTCGAAACTTCTGACGAATGGATAATGGATCGCACCGGAATCAAACAAAGACACATTGCAGCTGAAGGCGAAGTAACTTCAGATCTCGCAAGCAATGCCGCTTTGAAAGCCCTAGAACAAGCTGGAATCAAAGCCGAAGAAATCGAATTAATCATTTTAGCCACCACAACGCCAGACCTCACCTTCCCCGCAACCGCGACCACAGTTCAAGCAAAAATCGGCGCCAAAAACGCCTTCGCTTTTGATATTCAAGCAGTTTGCTCAGGATTTGTTTTTGCGATTGCCACTGCGGATAATTTCATCAAATCCGGCCAAGTAAAAAACGCTTTGGTGATTGGCGCTGACACTTTGTCGCGCATCGTTGACTGGTCTGACCGCAACACCTGTGTGCTTTTTGGCGACGGCGCTGGCGCAGTTTTGTTGCAAGCAACCACGGAAGAAAATCGCGGTATTATTTCCTCTGATCTACATTCTGACGGCACACTAAACGACATCCTAAAAACCAGCGGTGGACCTGCTTCCAACCAAAAAACTGGCTTCATTGAAATGTCGGGAAAAGAAGTTTTCAAACATGCCGTAGAAAAAATGTCAAAATCAGTTTTGTCAGTTTTAAGCAAAGCTGGGCTTAGCATTAAAGACATTGATTTACTGGTTCCACACCAAGCAAATGCCAGAATTTTAAATGCTGTTGCAACCCGTCTAGAACTCTCCGAAGAACAAGTAATCATCACCGTACAAAATCACGCTAACACTTCTGCAGCCTCAATCCCATTGGCACTAGATTGCGCCAACTCCATTGGCAAAATCAAAAAAGGTGACTTAGTTGTCCTCGAAGCCCTAGGTGGCGGACTTACCTGGGGATCAATCGCGCTGCGTTGGTAAAAAAACAATCATCCAAAAACAAAAAGCCAATTTTGTACCTAGGTACAAAATTGGCTTTTTAGTAGCAAAATCAGGCATCTAAAAAATTTATTTCTGCAATCCCAAGCTTTTTCCCACTCGAATAAAAGCAGAAATCGCTTTATCTAGATGTTCTTTTTCGTGAGCTGCAGAAATCTGCACGCGAATTCTCGCTTCATTTTTTGGCACCACCGGAAAGGCAAAAGCGATTACGTAAATTCCTTCTTCTTCAATCATTTTTTTGGCAACCTGCCCCGCTAAAATCGCGTCGCCAAACATCACGGCAACAACTGGATGCGTGCTTGGACGAATGTCGAATCCGGCTTCAACCATTTTTTCGCGGAAGTAAGTTGTGTTGTCGGCAAGTTTTTGAATCAAAGCTTTTGATTCTTTAATCATTTTCAAAATCTCAATGCCAACCGCCGCCGTCATTGGCAAAATATTGTTAGAAAAAAGATAAGGGCGCGCTTTGTTTCTTAGCTTGTCGATTACTTCTTTTTTAGAAGCGATAACACCGCCACCCGAGCCGCCCAAGGCTTTGCCGAGTGTGGTGCTTAAAATATCAACTCTACCTTCAACACCGCAAAGTTCGGCAGTGCCACGACCATTTTCGCCGGTGAAACCTGTTGCATGCGAATCATCAACAAAAACCAAGGCGCCGTATTTTTCAGCCAAGTCGCAGATTTCTTTTAATTTGGCAATGTCGCCATCCATTGAAAACACGCCATCTGTTACCACTACGCGATTTTTTGCGCCAAGGGCAGCTTTTAATTTTTCTTCCAAATCAGCCATGTCGTCAAAGCGATAAAAGTGGCGCGCCGCTTTTGAAAGTCTGATTCCGTCAATCAAACTAGCGTGATTTAAATCGGCTGAAATAATCGCATCTTTCTCACCAAAAAGCGCCGCAAACACGCCGTTATTGGCGGCAAAGCATGATGAAAAAGTTATTACATCTTCAAAGCCTAAAAATTCTGCCAGATCATTTTCGAATTTTTTGTGCAAATCAAAAGTGCCGCAAATAAAGCGCACTGACGCGGTGCCAAGCCCATATTCTTCAAGCGACTTTTTGCCTGCTTCAATTAATTTTTTATTGTTGGCCAAGCCCAAATAATTATTAGCGCAGAAGTTCAAAACTTCTTTCTCACCACCTTGATGGAAAATTTTAATTTCGGCAGATTGCGACGTGACGATTTGATATTCGCTTTTGTAAAGACCGGTATTTTTCAGCTCTTGCAACTCGGCTGCGATGTCGTTCAAAAATTGTGCTTTGATCATGTTTTAGTAATTTATTTTTGAGATGAGGAGCGTAAAAAAACTCTCCAGCTTTTTTAGCAAAGATCACAATCACAAATCAACAAACATGAAAAAAATTCTAGTGACGGGAGCCGTCGGACAAATCGGCTCGGAACTGACTGCCGCACTTAAAAAACTTTACGGCGAACAAAATGTTGTAACTTCCGACATTGCGGCGAGCAATTCTGCAGAAGAGTTTCAGCCTTACGAGCAATTGAACGTGTTAGATAAGCCGCGTCTTTACGAGATTGTTAAGAAACACCAAATCACCGTGATTTACCATTTGGCGGCGATTCTTTCTGCAGCGGGCGAGCGCAATCCCAACTTGTGTTTCGACGTGAACATGAATGGCCTTTACAATGTATTAGAAGCGGCGCGTGAACTTAATGTGAAGCAGATTATCTGCCCAAGTTCAATTGCCGTTTTTGGCCCCGAAACGCCACGCGACAACACTCCGCAAGAAACCATCATTTTACCAAAAACCATGTACGGCCTAACCAAAGCAGCGGGCGAGCTGGTTTGCGATTATTACGTGACAAAATTTGGTTTGGATATTCGCGGCATTAGATATCCCGGACTCATCAGCTACAAGACTTTACCGGGGGGCGGAACTACTGACTACGCGGTGGAAATTTTTTATGAGGCGATCAAAAACAAATCTTACACTTGCTTCTTAAAGGCCGACACAACGCTGCCGATGATGTATATGCCAGATGCGATTCGTGGTACGATTGCTTTGGCGGAAACTGAGTTTTCTAAGTTGAAGCATCACTCGAATTTCAACTTTGCGGGGATGAGCTTTTCTTGCGCCGAACTTGCGGCAGAAATTTCTAAGAGAATTCCTGAATTTAAAATTGAGTACAAACCGGATTTTCGTCAGGCAATTGCTGATTCTTGGCCGAGATCAATTGATGATTCTGCTTCAAGAAATGAATGGGGCTGGAAACCGGAATTTGGGTTGTCAGAAATGGTGGATGATATGATTTTGAACTTGAAAAAGAAGCTTTCTTAAGATCTTCAATGTCATGCTGAGCTTGTCGAAGCATGATTCTGGGAACGAGCCTGAATCATGCTTCGACAAGCTCAGCACGACTATTAGTTTTTCTTCGCCACCACCATCTCAATAATCCCATTCAACTTCTCCCTCACCTTCTCCGCTGAATAATTAGCAAAGAATTTTTCCGAAGCTTTCACCGCCAAACCTTTGGCGAATTCTTCGTTATTAATCATTCTTTCAATCGCATTTGCCAAAAGTTCTGGCATTGCTTCGTCGCTATCTTTCGAAACTTTTAGACCATCAACTCCATCAGTAATCACCTCATCTGGACCCCATGAATTGCTGGTGAGAATTGGTGTTGAGTAAAGCATTGCTTCCAGCAAAACAATGCCGAAAGTTTCATAAGCCGATGGCAAAATGAAGATGTCAATTGAGTCAAAGAAGTCTCTTTTATTGTTGGTCCATCCCAAAATTTGGAACTCCTTTTTTAGCTTTAATTCTTTAGCTAATTCTTTAAGCGATTTTTCTTCCGGCCCAATACCGCCAATCACATATTCGCTTTCAATGCCGCGTTCACGCAAGATCGCCATGGCACGCAAAATTTTATCGAAGTTTTTTTCAACGTATATACGACCCAAAGAACCAAGTCTGATTGGTTTGCGAAATGGTTGTTTAACAAGCGGCGTAAAATCTTTCGGAACTTCGATCATGTTTGGAATTACCAACGAAGTTTCCGGCGCCTTTCCTGCTTTGATTAGCTCTCCGCTGAAAAATGAATTCACGGTTAAAACATAATCGGCTTTCAAAAACTTTTTCGGGTTAATGCCGTGATCAATTGCAATAATTGGAATTTTTTTACACAGCAAAAAACGAGCAGCGCGAGCTAAAAATAAAGCACGACCCGAATGGCAAATAATCACATCAGGAGAGAAACTAAGAAACAAAATTGCCATGCGAATCATTGAAGAAATATCCGCATTATTCACCGCCGGAACCTCAGCGAACCTCGTGCTAGCCTGTCTCGCTTCACTGGCGTAAACCATCTTTGGTTTTGTGATTGAGAGAACTTTATTACCGCTCAAAGTCAGATGTTTGGCGTAATCAATGA
>CAIUFU010000052.1 GCA_903898475.1 uncultured Alphaproteobacteria bacterium
GGTCGTTGCAGTAGCAACTGTAGCAGCAGGTGCCGTTAAAGCATCAGCTGCACCGTTTGTGAAAAGTTTGACGTTGGTTCCATCAAAAGTTCCAGAAGAAATTGTTGCGTTAGTTGAAAATAGAGTGGTTGCAGCAACGTGGTTAGTTCCAGCAGTTTGAACGTTTCTGATAGATGAACCGTTATTTGAGAATCCCCAACCGTTAGTAGTTGCACTTCCGTTATAAAACACAGAGTGAGCAGCGTTGGTGTCTTCTTTATAAACTGCGAAGAAAGTAAATCCCGCACTTACAATCGGACTAGCAACTGTAGAAGCGCTGGCAGTAGAAAGAGTCATACCAGTAGTGTTAGCGGCGAAGTATAGAGCAGGAAGTCCGCCGATTGGAGAAGAGGCTTTGTAAGTTACAAGTCCTGCAGCGTTGGTTCTAGCGAAAAGTTTTGAAACGCTTTGAGAGTTAATGTCATTCCAAACCGTAATTGCAGTGCCATCTGAAGATTCTGCTGATGCAAAGCTAGCTTCAGATGAAGTCTCTAACCACAACATTAAGCCTTTATTAGAACTTACAGGAGAGCTTTGAGTTAAAGTTTGAGCAGTAGCTACTCTTGAAGATGAAATAAGTCTGCTAGATTGCGTGATGCCGGCAACTAGGATACCTATAATAAGTACCACTATCGAAATTTCGATTAGCGAACAGGCGCTCTTTTTGTTTCTCATATTTTTGTGATTTGTGTTTTAGAAATTAGTTAAGTGGAAGATCTTTTTATTGAGGTTTGCACGAATTAGAGTGCGTAATTTTTTCAGTCAAGGTTCTGTTTAAATAAATTTCTTTATGAGACAGATGATGCTTCTTCAAGCTCCAACCATCTTTCTTCAGACTCATCTAATTCCTTCTGAAATTTAGCAATTTCCATTGCGATATGCGCGAGATTTGCTGGGTTGCGATCCTCTGTCTCACTAAGCTCTTCGCTTAATTCGCGAATTTTATTTTCGAGTTTTTCCATTTTTTGCGGAAGTTTTTCGAGCTCGTGTTTGTATTTATAAGAAAGTTTTTTTGACGAACTTTGTTTTTCTGTCGTAAAATTTGATTCATTTTCAACGCGCTTAACAACAGGCGATTCTGCAGTTTTTAAATTACGATTTTTATATTCGAGATAGTCCGAATATCCGCCAACATGAGTGGTAATTTCGCCATTTTCTTCAAAGGCCAAAATGCTAGTTGCAACATTATCCAAAAAATCACGATCGTGTGAAACCACGATTAGCGTGCCTTGATACTTCATCAGATAATCTTGCAGCATGTCCAAACTATCCATGTCGAGATCATTTGTTGGTTCATCAAGAATCATAAAATTGCCGGGATTGGCTAAAGTTTTTGCTAAGAGTAAGCGGTTTTGCTGCCCGCCAGACAAGGTTCCAGCAAGAGTTTGCACATCTTTTGGATCAAACAAAAAATCTTTTAAATAGCCGCAAATGTGACTGGTTTTGCCATTAGCAAGCTGCACATAATCTGAGCCGCTATCGCATAAAATTTCCTGCATGGTTGAGTCGGGCTGAATTTTGCTGCGTGATTGATCGAAGTACGAAACATTTAGGTCGCGGGCAGGTTTTACTGTGCCCGAATCTGGGTTTAATTCACCAATCATCATCTTTAAAAGCGTCGATTTTCCTGAACCGTTTTTGCCGATAATTCCGATCTTTTCACCGCGCAAAATTTTCAAAGAAAATTTATTAATTAGCGGTTTTATTTCTGAGGTTTTTGGATCGGCAAAACCTTTGCTCACATTATTAAAACTAATGATTACTTGCGGCGCATCTTCTTCAATTTTTTGTGATTCAATTTTGATGTAACTCTGATTTGCCTTCACCAATCTTTTCTGTGCTTCAAGCTTGGTTCTAAGTTCCATCAAATAATGCAGACGACCAATATTTCTTTTTCTTCGGCCCGTCACACCAGTTTGCAACCAGCCACTTTCCAACCCAACTTTCTTCTGCAAATTAATTAATTCGCGTTGCTCGTGATCGATAATTTGCTGCGACCATTCGTCAAAATCTTTGTAGCCTTGTTGATTAACTTTTAGTTTATTTGCGCGCAGCCAAAAAACTTTATTAGAAACTTTTTCTAAAAATTTACGATCGTGCGAAATCACGAGTAGCGCGCCTTGGTAGTTTTGCAGATAATTTTCTAACCACTGAATAATATGCAAATCGAGGTGATTTGTTGGCTCGTCAAGCAGCAAAATATCTGGCTCCAAAACCAAAGCTCGCGCCAAATTTACTCGACGTTTTTGGCCACCCGAAAGATTGTGAGTAAGCGCCGCTTTGTCGATTTGTAAATGATCGCAAACGATGTCCACAACGTAAGATTTATGCTCGTCAATTTTTAAGCCTTCCAAAATAAACTCAGCAACCGTGCGGTTTGGCGGTAGTTTTTCACTTTGCGAAAGATAGCCAATAACGCAGTGTGGCGATATCCAACGCTCGCCACAATCAAGATCGAATTGTCCGACAATGGCATTCATCAAACTGGTTTTTCCAACCCCGTTTTTGCCAATCAAACAAATACGATCACGCGGAAAAAGATTGAGATGTAAATTTTCAAAAAGCGTTTTTTTTGCGAAAGAAATTGTCGCATCGCGAATCGAGAGAATAGGGTGGTTACGCATGAAAATGAGAAGAGGACTTGCCTTGTTGAGTGGATGGTTCTGAAGTTTTGATTTCGGTAACTGGTGTTTTCGATCTTAAGTTAACCAGTCCAGCGAATAAATCGCAATCGATTGCAAGAGGTTCGCGAATATAAAATATCGGTGTTTGCTGTAGTTCATTTAGCTCAATAAATTTTACCAAAAGAGCCTGATTCCATTTGATAAAATCTTGAGCTTTTTCGAGAGGAATTTCTGGCGAAAGATTGTGTCCGGTAATAACGAAAGGTAGATCCAAAGCGCCTGTGGAGATGCTACTTTTTCCCATTCGGCCTCGCATTGTTGCATCTTGAATTTGCAAAAAAGCGCCATTTCTTCCGTAAGCGCCATGCACCAAAAATAATCCTTTTTCCAAATTTAAATCGCGCTCAATTGCATTATACATTTTACCTCCAACCACTTCATGCGTGATTGCACCGCCTTGTAACATTTCATGAGCTTTTGAATTCATTGCGATAACTTCTAAATCAAAATTGCGAGTAGTTGGAGTCGGATCGCAATTTGGATTATAGCTTTCTTCTGATAAAAATTTTGGACGCTCTGTTTGGTCAATTTGCCATCGCGGTTTGAGAGATAAATTATTCATTATCTTTTTATCACTCGGCTTTTGTGGAGCGCTTAAATTAAACAAATTTGTGCGTTGAGTTAGCCGCAATGCACCATCTTCGGCTATGCTGGAAAATATGGAACAAGGCACATCAGAAGGATCAAGATCGACATGTGAACCATGTCCAGTTCTAGTGCCTTCTTTGGCAACTAAAGCAACTCCGTAATGATCGCAAATAGCTTTTATTGCTGCTTGTTCGGCGAGAATTTCTGCATTTAGTTCTTCATTTTGGATAACTAACTGCCCGTTAATCTGGGCCATTCCCATTGATTTCGAAGTTACTATTTCTCCCAACTCAATATGCTGAATTTGGTCTGAGGGATATTTTGCTAAAAATTTTTCCAAAGCTTCGTGAGGTGAAAATCCTCTAGCGCCAGAAATTCCCTCAATAGATAAAATAAATTTCTCACCTAAAGGTGGAGACCATTCTTCTTCGCTGTCCAAATTATGTAACAAAGCTTGAGCGTTGATGGCGTAGAATTTTATCGACTCGTGAGTTTCTTGGGAAGAATATTTTTCTTTGGCAAAATCATTGAGCGGTAGAAGAGTTTTTTCGACAAAATCTTCGACTCTATTTTCTTCAATCATTTTTGAGATTACAAAATCTCTGTCGGCAC
>CAIUFU010000053.1 GCA_903898475.1 uncultured Alphaproteobacteria bacterium
GTCGTCGAAGGGCCTGAAACAGCGATCCTAAACCAACTTAGTCAAAAAGTCGTTGCTTAAATTCTCGGGAATAATTGCCACAGGCACGCTAATTTTATTGCCAAGCTTCTGCACTACTTTTGGCAAAACTGTATTGTCGCTCAGTGAATTATGCGACTTGCCAAATACAAGCATGGCGCAGTTGGAGGTCGATTTAATCTCGCGAATAATTTCTGCAACAATGTCACCTTCACGCACTGAAACGCTTGGCATCACGCCGGTTTCTTTAAAGTTAGAATCGATCAATCTTTTTAGATGATCTTCCAATTCCCTCCTTTTTTCATTGCCGATGGCGCGTGAGGCGAAAAGTAGATTTTTGTGAGAGGCTTCCATTACAGCCAAAATTTGCACCGAAAACCCACTATTTTTTGCCTTGTAGCAAGCGTAGCGCAATGCAGTTTCTGAGGCATTGGTGGTGTCGATGCAGACGATAATAACCGGTGTTTTCTCGTCATTGTGAATTTTGGCCATAAGTATTTTTTCTAAATTATTTTCCGATGAAACGTGCAAAGAGGTAGTTAGCGAGCCATCCCACAACAAGGGCGATTGCAATTGCCAGTAAGCCGTACAAAAAGGATTGCTGATAGGCGAAGTCGAGAACTTGCGCGCTGAATCCAACTTGATTTACGTAAATTGGTATTGATTGAAATGACAAAAGTGCGCCGTCATTAATCAAATAAATTTCCACAGTGTAAACGCCACGTGTGATGTTTTTTGGAAAATCTAGCATCACTTTGAAAAGTGTCTCATCAAGAAAATCAACCTTGCTGGCGCCAGCCGTGTAGAGATGATTTTTTTCTAAGCGCTCAATTAATTGCAGTTGGAATTCGTTTTTCTTCTTTTCGGCAACTTTGCCGAAAGTGTTGAATTCGAGATTATTTTTGCCCAGTTCCAACTCTTTTAAAAGCTGGTCAATTGGCTCTTGGTCGTTGAAGGTGGAGAATAGTGAATAAAAGCTGTAAGAGTTTTTAAACTTCACTCTTTCGCCATTGTACCAAATGCCGAGAAGCTTTTGTTTTTTGGTAACAACAAAGTTTTTCTTCGGACCACGCACCGCAACTACAACGTTTCCGGCATCACCTTTTGCGCCGAAAAGTAGAATTTTTGCGCCTTGAAATTTGGTGTCGATGTTAATTTCGTTAGTCGAAATGCCTGAAATGATTGGGTTGGCAAAAGCGGCGCCGCTGACAAAAAATAAAAATGTGATTAGAAAAATTTTTCTCATTTCAAAAACTCAATTGTGTAAAGGCTTTCTGGTGCTGCCAGCAGAGTGAAAAGTATTTTTAAGCAGACGCCAAGAATTAGCATTGAGAGGAAAATTCTCATGCTGTCTGCGTCAAATTTATAAACCGAACGGGTGCCGATTTGGGCGCCGATTGCCGAGCTGATAATCATTAAAAAAGCTAAGACGATATCGACAGTGTTATTGGTTACGGCTTGTAAAAAAGTGGCATTACTTGCGATGAAAATGATTTGAAAAAGTGAGGTGCCAACTACCACGGCGGAGGGCATGCGTAGAATGTAGATCATTGCCGGAATCATTAAAAATCCGCCGCCAATCCCCATCAAAGAAACTAAAATGCCGATGCCGACACTTAAAACTATTGGCACGATGACGCTAATTTTAATGCCAGATTTAGGAAATTCTTGCTGCCAAGGCAGGCGGTCAATTTTGGTTAAAAACTTGGCCATTTTGCTTCTTTTGTTTTTTTCCCAAGTGATGCCGTATTTCTTGGTGACCAGAGTTTTGATGCTGTCAATTAGCATGGTGATGCTGATTGAGCCTAGAAAGAGAACGTAAATCAGCGATACAACAATTTCGGTGTGACCGGTTTTTTGTAAAAGTTTGAAAATAGTTACGCCAAATGAAGAGCCGAAAAAGCCGCCAATGACGAGAAATATCCCCATCTTGAGATCGACATTGCCTTTGCGTAAATGGCCCAGAAGTCCCGAAACTGAAGAGGCGATGATTTGGTTGGTAGAGGTTGAAACGGCAATTGCTGGAGGAATGCCGATGAACATCAAAAGTGGTGTTGCTAAAAAGCCGCCGCCAATTCCAAACATGCCGGCGAGAAAGCCAGTCATGAGTCCGAGTAGCAAAATCAAAATGATATTAACCGGAATTTCGGCGATTGGTAAATAGATTTGCATTAGCTTGCGATGAAAATTTTATGGCTCTCAAACTTTAGTTTTTGCGAAAAATCGTCAAAATTAATGTCGTCGGGAAGTTTGATTAGAGCTAGAGCGTGAAGTTGTGATTCGAGAAAAGTTGAAGACAGAATTAGGCCAGCGGGTTTTGCATCGCAAGTGATTTCCGAGTTTTTTTCCGGCGCAATTTCGCCGTCAATTTTGATGTGAAAAAGTTTTTTGCGAATTTGTCCCATGTAGTGAGTGCGCGCCGTCAGCTCTTGTCCAACGTAGCAACCTTTTTGGTAATCGATGGCGTTTAAATCATCAAAACCAAATTCCAAAATGAAGGATTTTTCGTAAGTTAAATCATGCTCGCTTTCGGGAATTTTTAGTGCGATGCGTTTGGTGTTGTAAGAGTTATCCGAAAGTGTCGAAGTGATGTTAGAGTAAGTTCTAAACCCTAATTCTAAATGGCGTGGATCAGCAAATTGGCCTTGAGAAAAATCTTGAGTCACCAGCAATTCATCATTTTTTGTAAGCGTCACTTTCGAGCGCAATTTGTAGAAATTGAGTTTTTGAAAAATCTCATCGCGACGCGTGGCGAAGCAGTCTAACATTAGCTTTTCGCCAATTTCAAAAATAAATAAATCGTAAAGAAAGCGCCCCTGAGAATTTAGCATTGCTGAGTAAATCAGTTTTTGTTCAGAGGCTTTATTAACATCATTTGTGATGAGGCCTTGGAGAAATTTTTTGCGATCTTCTCCCGCAATCTCAATTAAGGCGCGGTCTCTTAGGATATTTGGCATTGCATCATGAGGTTTAAATTTTTCTCTAATCTTTCCAAATCAACCACCAAACTTGATTGGTGATGATCTCGCACTTTGCTGCGTGGACCGATGGCGCATTGTTGGTAAAAATATTTTAGTTCAAGCATCGAAGCCAAAGTGTAAAAATCTTTGTTAAAAGATTCTGGTTTTTGAGGTGTGGTCATTTCCAAAATCGCGCCACCTTTTTTCATGAATAAAACGTTGGTAATGCCAGCTCCGTGCGGAGCTACCAGAAATTTTGCTTTGGAGAAAATTGTCAATTGTTCGTCGTAAGAAAAATCTTCGGCGATGATTTTTTTGAAACCGAATTTTTCAAGCAAGGCCACAACTTCTGCTTCATTTTCGACGAAGCGCAAAACTTGCTTTTCGCGCGAGATGTAAATTTTGTCACCAAAGCCAAAATCATCTGTCAAAAGATCAGAAAGCAAAGTATCGCGAATTTCACGAAACATTTCAGGATGCTGGCGCGGCTGTGTAACCAAAGGCATTTCAGCAACTTTGATATTGGATTTTTTTGGTAAAAACACGATCTGATTTTTGCTAATGCCAAATTTTGCAAGCGATGGCAAAGCGAAAGAATATTTAAGATATTTTTTTGGCAAAAGTAGCAGCGAATTTTCCAGTAGGTTTTTTTCTTTTAAGATCAAAAGTTTTTTCAAAGCAAAAGTGTGCCAATGGTAGTAATTGCTGGTCCACTCGTCGGTGATGAGGATGAATCTTTTTTTGCTAAAATTAAATTTCGGGAAAATAAATTTTAGAAAAAATTTAAATCCTTTTTGATATTTTTCGTAATTTTCTGGCGTGATGCAGCTTTCTTTAAAAATTTTAAAATAAGTAAAGATCACTGAATTGGTGCTGATTCGCACATTTTTTAAAATTTCAATTTTGGGCTCGACGCAATTTTCGTCGGCAACATTTCTAAAAATCTCAAAAGACGGATCATTTTCGTCAAAATTAACCGGTTTGGGATATTGGTAATTGATTGTTTGTAGGATGTTTTTCATTTTGAAACTTTTGAGATATTTTATATGTCTTTACCCAACACAAAATTCTGTAAATGAAAATTTTTAGCAAATTAAAAAGCTGCAAGCATTGGATTTTAATTTTAGCGCTCTCGCTGCTTTCAAGTCTTATTACCACTGCGCCAATTGCGATTAAGTTTTATCACGGATCATTCGTTACGGTGAGTGAAAATTTTCACTTTTTTAAAATTGCTGTCGAGATTTTTGCAGTTTGCGTGGTTCAATATTTCTTTGCGCTGGGGCTGCTATCGCTGGGCGTTGTTGGTTTGGTGCTGTGGCTGATTTGTTTTCTATCCTCAATTGTAGTGGCATATTTTTTTGTTTCTTTCGGCAAAAATATTGATGCTTGGGTGATCAGCGACATGCTGGAAAATATCAACAGCCTGACCTTTGAATATCTCAGCACTAAAATTCTGATTTTGGTTTTGGGGCTGACGGCGGTTTTTGGTTTTCTTGCCCGCAAAATTCAATTGCGAAAAAAATCTTTCACCGGCAAAGCTTTTTTGACCTTTCACCTATCGCTGGTGCTGGCGCTCGTTGCGGTTATTTTTGCTGATGATTTTGTCATGAAAAAAGTGCGCAGAAATTATCCGCCTTTGAGCGTTTCAAGTAGCGTGACTAAATATTTGAAAATCAGAAAAGAGTCAGATGTGAAGATTCAAAAAAGTTTGAGTCTTGAGCTAATTCAAAAAAGTCAAACCACTTACAAAAACAAGAGCGACAAGCCGAAGGTGATGGTGATGATTATTGGTGAGAGTTTGCGTAATGATTATTTTTACGAGATGTTGCCGCAATTTTCGCCCAAGCTTTTGCAAAATAAAAACATCTCATTTTTTAAAGATGTGAGTGCTTGCGAAACCTCTACGCGCAAGTCGGTGCCTTGTTTGCTGACAGATGTTGATCACGGCAATTGGGAGAATTTCTTGAACTCGGTTAATATGATCGACGTGTTTAATAAGATGAGATTTAGCACTTATTGGATCGATAATCAAAGCCTCTACGGCTATTTCGATTCTACTTATTCTTTCTTAGCAAAATCGTCAGACATGGTGATTGAAGAAAAATACATCAATGCCGATATGCGCCGATATAATAATTACGATGATGTGTTGTTGCCTTATATCAAGAAGGCGATTGCGGAAAAAAACCCGACTAAAAAAGACAAATTTATTTTGATTCATTTGCTGGGAAGTCACTGGCACACCGAGCTTAGATATCCAAAAGAATATGCCATATTTTCGCCGCATTGTTCGGTGGATCGAGGGGCGGAGGCTTGTTCGACAGAAGAGTTAAAAAATTCTTACAAGAACTCGGTAGTTTACAGCTTCAAGGTTTTGGAAGATATCATCGATCTTTTTGCCGATGAAAATGCCATGGTATTTTTTACGCCAGATCACGGTGTTTCTTTGGGTGAGGGCGGTAAGATTGGTAACGCTGCGGACAATAAACCTTACGAGCAAATTTCAGTGCCGCTATTTGTTTGGCAGTCCGATTCATTTAAAAAAGAAAATCAAAATTTGGTGACGAATTTTTCTAAAAATTCGCAGAAAAAAATTACTCACCAATATATGTTTCACTCAATGCTGGGATGTGCTGGAATTGATTCAGATTTAGTTAAAAATAATCTCAATCTTTGCGCGCCAAAAGCGACAAAATCGCATTAAATTTATGAAAATTCTCAACGCAATTCACGCGCAAAATATTGGCGGAGTCGATCAAGTTTTTCGCGATTATTCAGAAGTTTTAACCACGCAAGGTCACGAGGTGGCGCTGCTAATTTCTAATAATGGGCGAGACGATTATGGGTCGCGAAAAATCTTTAAGCTGAAAAATATTAGTCAGGTTTTTGATTGCCTGCATCTCTTGTGGATTCTTCATTCATTCAAGCCCGATGTGATTTTGTGCCATTCCAATCGTTTGATGAAATGGATGAAAATTTTGAAATTTTTTACTCGCACCAAATCGGTCGCGATCAATCACGGTATTAGTTTTAAGAATTCACTGAATTGCCAATTTATTATTAGCATAAATCAGCAAATTTCTGATTTGGTGGTGGCGTCGGGTTTTGATGAAGTCAAGTCTTTCGTGCTTTCTAACGTGATTAAGGTCGATCAAAAATATCAGGTAAAAACTATTAAAAACATTCCGGTGATCGGAATGTACGGCCGAATCGAGCCGCGCAAAGGTTTTGATATTTTGCTGAAAGCGGCGGAAATTTTAGCAAAAAATGGTCAAGATTTTCGCCTGAAAATTGGCGGCTTCGAAGCGCATCGTGATTATGGTTGGACTAATATTAATGATTGCGCTCGCGAGCATAATGTTTTTGAAAAATGCCAATTTGTGGGCACGGTGATTAACAAGCAGAAATTCTTTGAAGATGTCGATATTTTTTGCGTGCCATCTCGCGAAGAACCCTTTGGTTTAGTGATTTTGGAAGGTTTTTTATTTTCAACTTTGGTGATTTCATCTAACACCGATGGCGGCAAATTTTTGATTAAAGATGGTGAAGATGGGATGTTATTTGAGAATAAAAATGCCGCGGATTTGGCGAAAAAAATTATTCAAGTTTTAGAAAATTCTGAAATTTACCAAGGCTTAACCAGCAAGGCTTTTTCTAAGCTTGAAAAAGAATTTTCTTTTGATTTTCTGGCGCGAGAAATTGATCAAATTCTCAAAAAAATCTCCCAAACTCCATGCTAAAAAAACTCGCACTTCTGACAATTTTAATTTGCACCAGCTCGTGCCGACTTTTCATCGAGCCAATGCCACCAAGCTGGCATTGGGGAGCAAAGCCGCGCCCTTTAACTGGTGTGAGAAATTTTCCTTCAACGGATACCGAATATGGCAAAGGTTTTAAAGATGGCTGCGGATCGGCGTGGGACGCTGTTTCAAAAGGTTTGCTAAGTGATATTAACGGCAGAAGATACGACTTTAAACGTATGCAAAAAAGCTCGGACTACAATACGGGCTGGTGGGATGCTTACGAGCAATGCACCTACATTCTTGACCACGACGTTGTGTAATCACTTGCGCCGAAAGGATTTCGTTATCCTTTCGGCAACATTCAAATTTATGGCTAAGATTTTTCTAATTCTGCTCTCCCTAACGTTAGCCTCTTGTCGCATGCCGGAGAGTTTTGGTTTTTATCAACCATTCACCATGAGTTTGGAAGTGCCAGATGGGCCTCCCGAATATAAAGCTGGCTGGTATGGTGGCTGTAAATCTGGTTTGATGGAGGGTAGGTTTGCCAACGCCTCTGCGGCTTACAAAACCAAGATGGGTCCAGAATTCGTTAACGGTGTGTACCAACATGATCCAGCCTATCAAACTGGTTGGGGTCAAGGCTGGTTTGCTTGCGTAATGCACACGTCATATTTTGTCGGTAACCCAATTGCTTATGCACACGGACCACTTGAATAGATTTAAAATGAAACTTTTTGCCAAAATTTTTTTGCTGACCACTTTATTGCTGGCTTCATCTTGTCAGAGATGGATTGGTGGTCTTTTGATTGATCGTCCCGACACTTCTTTTGAAAAGGATTTAGAAGATACGTCGGTGGAGTTTCGTCAAGGTTGGGCCGATGGTTGTGAAACCGGAATGTCAGCTGGAAATAGTAACTTTTATCGAATGTTTTACCGCAATAACAAAGCTGACGGATATAAAATGACCAGTTCAGCGGACTATAAAACTGCTTGGGGTAACGCCTTCTGGTATTGTTATCGTAAGGATTGGGTAAAACATAAAAGCACTAAGATTTGGAACTCAACTTTCGGTGGTTACAAATAATTATGAAAAATTTTTTACTGATATTTTTCTTATTTCTTTCGGGTTGCAAATGGTTTACGGGTGCTGCGACTCCTTACTACATGGGCTTTAGCTTTAACGTTCCTGATGGCACGCCGTCTTTCAAAAAAGGTTATGCTGACGGTTGCGCGACAATTCTTTCTTCTCGTGGTAACTCAATGATGCGTCAGCGCTATGGTGGATATCACTATGACGCTAACATGATTGGCAATCCGGAATATCGTTTTGGTTATTCTAGAGGTTGGGCTTGGTGTTTCCAAACTACAATTGGTCCTAACAACTTAGTTTCTCCGGATCGTTATTTGATGCCTTATGGTAACAACCAAGTTTTCGATATGTCTGCCGGTAATATCAACAATCTTTGGGGCGGTATGCTTAATGGTTCTGAAGGTAAAGCGATGGGTGAAACAATCAGCGGCGGATTAGATGGTGTAATGGGATCGGTTGGTGCGGGGGGCGCTGGCGGTGTTTTTTCGGGTAATCCTCTTTGGGCTGGTGGCTCAAGTGGGCAATTTTTTGGACAATAAAATGAAAAAAATCGGTGCAATTTTAGCAATTTTTCTTCTCACTAATTGCGCCCCTTATTGGTACAAGCCGATGGGCTACAGAATTTTTAGACAAATGCCAAAAGATGGTACACCCGGTTATAGGCTAGGGTGGCTTCAGGGCTGTCACTCCGGACTTGCAACCCAATTCGCCGGATCTTTTTTTATCACTTTTTATTATTGGAATCGTGACGTTGACATTACTTCATCTAATCCAGACTTAATAAAAATTAGAATGCGTTACAAAAAAGAGCTCAAAGGTGTTAATTGGAATGATAAAAAAGAAGTCCTCAAAAATTTTAGCGATTACAACACAATCTTCTGGACGGCGCATAACTTCTGTCGTCAGCAAGCGCACGGTACGATGCAGGCTTCAAACATGACACCGTCACTTCCCGGTGAAGATCGTTACGATCCGGCGGCGCATAATTTGGGTAGCATTTGGAGAATCAATGGCAGGGGCGACACACGTATTGGAAGTGCTGCAGCGGGTGCAGCTTCAATGTGGTAGAGCAGGACCGTCATCCTTGAATCCGTAGGATTCGAGGATCTCATGAGTTCGACTTATCTCACTCAAAAAAACTCATGAGATCCTCGACGCTTTTAGCGTCAAGGATGACGAGCGGTTTTTTTGACCAAACCTTTAATTTGATTTTTCTTTCGCGATTTCTAATTTGCCGCGCTTCTTCGCGCTCATAAAAAACTTCAACTTTCTTGCAATCAAAATGCTCTTAAAACTCACGGTATTTCTGCCTCTTTTTGGTTTTTTATTTTCTGGAATTTTCTCAAGAATTTTACCAAAAAAATTCTCTGATAAATTTGCACAAATTTTCTCAAGCTCGCTGCTGGTAATATCTGCCATCTGCGCCGTGACGATTTTTCTCAATGTTTCGCATAATCACACCAACGAAATTGTGCCGCTAATTAGCTGGATTTCTTCGGGTGACTTTTCAGTTAACTGGGCTTTGAAACTAGATTCTCTAACCGCGATTATGTTGGTTGTAGTGACCGTGGTTTCAAGTTTGGTGCACATCTATTCCATCGGCTACATGCATGAAGATAAGTCGATTGCGCGCTTCATGGCTTATCTTTCTCTCTTCACTTTTTTCATGTTGGTTTTGGTAACCGCCGACAATTTCTTGCAGCTTTTCGTAGGCTGGGAAGGTGTTGGTGTGGCTTCTTATTTGCTCATCGGTTTTTGGTATAAAAAACAATCGGCAAATGCTGCGGCAATTAAAGCTTTCGTGGCCAACCGCGTTGGTGATTTTGGTTTGATCATTGCAATTGCGCTAATCTACGTAACTTTCGGCACTGTTGAATTTGCTCCAGTTTTTGCTACAGTTTGCCATCACGTTGGCGATAAATTTGCCCTTTTCGGCACCGAGTTTCGCTCAATTGATGCAATCTGTATTTTGCTTTTCATCGGCGCCATGGGTAAGTCAGCGCAAATTGGACTTCACGTTTGGTTGGCTGATGCGATGGAAGGTCCAACTCCGGTTTCAGCTTTGATCCACGCGGCAACAATGGTAACTGCCGGTGTGTTTTTGGTGGTGCGTTGCTCGCCAATTTTCGAATTTTCAAACGTTGCATTGTCGATGGTTACAATCGTGGGCGCTACAACTGCATTATTTGCTGCCACAATCGCTTTAACCCAAAATGACATTAAAAAAATTATCGCTTACTCAACTTGCTCGCAACTTGGTTACATGTTTTTTGCTTGCGGCGTTTCAGCTTACTCGGCTGCAACTTTTCACTTAGCAACTCACGCTTTCTTCAAAGCCTTGTTGTTCTTGGGTGCCGGCAGTGTGATTCACGCCATGCATCACGAACAAAATATTCAAAAAATGGGCGGACTTTGGAAAAAAATTCCAATCACCTACGCCATGTTTTGGATTGGCTCTTTGGCGCTTGCCGGCTTTCCACCATTTGCAGGTTTCTACTCAAAAGATGTTATCTTGGAAGCCGCTTACATGTCGCACGCGCCTTACGGCAAGTTGGCTTACTGGATGGGAATTTCGGCAGCATTTTTAACTGCCTTTTATTCTTGGAGATTGTTGTTCTTAACTTTCCACGGCAAAACTCGCGCTGACAAACACACTTTCGATCACGCTCACGAGTCTCCTCTTTCAATGTTGATTCCACTTTTCGTTTTGGCTGCGGGATCAATATTTGCAGGTATTCTTGGCGCTAAAGTTTTTCACATGGTTTCAGCCGAAGACAATTTTTTCAAAGGTGTAATTTTGCTTTTAGGCCAAAGACAAGACTTGCTTGAAGAAATTCACCACGCGCCACTTTTGGTGAAAATTTCTCCGATGATTGTTGGTGTGATCGCAATTGCTTTGGCTTACGTGTTTTATTTGGTTAAAACCGATTGGCCGCAAAGGCTTGCCAACACGTTCCTGCCGCTTTACAAGCTGTCGCTTAACAAATGGTATTTCGATGAAATCTACGAAGCTGCTTTGGTAAAACCGACCAAAAAATTTGGCGATTTCTTGTGGAAAATAGTTGATATGAAAATTGTCGATGGCCTGCCAAATGGCGCTGCGGCATTCTGCAAAGAAATGTCAAAAAGAGTCAGCAAAGTTCAAAGCGGTTTAATTTATAATTACGCTTTGTGGATGGTGCTTGGAATCATCGCAGTGGCGCTGCTTTTGATCTCATCGTTCAAAGAATTGATGTTATTTTAATTCATGTTTTTTTCAAAGCTGCTGCTACGGGTTTTCTTAGTTGCAGCTTTGATTTTTACGACTTCTTGCGAAGTTACCAGAGCGCTTTGGGAAGATAATTACAAAGAATCAATCAGACAATTTTTAGTAAGTAAAGACGGCCGCTACATAGTTTTTTTAGGCAAAAAATATCATTACATTTTCGCCGACCAATCTGGCGTGATTGATGAATTGCTAAGGCTCGATCAAGATCACGTGGTTTTAATTGTTCCCGAAATTACCGAGCTTGCCGTTGATGGCAAAAATAATATTGAGGGACATCTTGGTATTAAAACTTTTGACTTAAATCTGACTTCAGAACAAAGAATATTTTTATTTTCTTTGGGCTTTAAACAGGAGAAAGAGCAGGGAGATTTGATGTTAAAATTGCCGCTGAAAGGCAAACGTTATCGCGGCATTGAGGCAGTTAATGAATATTACTCGGTGCTTGAAGAAAAATACGAAATCGAAATTCACCGCCAAGCAACGCCGCTCAAGGATTTAGAAAAAATTGCTCTAACCCCACTTACTCTGGTTGCTGACACGCTTTTTCTTTCAAAAGAA
Source organism: uncultured Alphaproteobacteria bacterium (assembly GCA_903898475.1). GTDB lineage: Bacteria > Pseudomonadota > Alphaproteobacteria > Rickettsiales > UBA1997 > UBA2645. The sequence goes on from CAIUFU010000053.1 coordinate 11,638, forward strand.
ATCGTGATGGCGCCATTTTTGGAATAATATAGATATAAAATGGATCAGAGAAAATTACGCGATTGTTTAGGGCTTTTCACCACTGGCGTTGTTATTGCTTGTGCCCGCAGAAAGAATTTTCTTACTGACAATTTTCAC